>DATHRQ010000359.1:0-7861 GCA_035465095.1 Anaerolineales bacterium
TACCAGCGAACATCCCCGCCCAATTGGATCGGGTGAGATGTTTGATGGTGAAAAAAAATGGCAGCGGCATTAAGGCGAGAATGATCTGGCCGAGAACAAGCATTACCGTTGTTATTTCGACCTGGAAGGTGGAAGCAAGAAGCGCCGCCAGAACGTGAAAGCCGAGATGGTAGTATTCCGTACCCCACATCGCATAGACCTGCGACAGGCCATTTGTCAGAATGTTCTTTATCAGCGTGTAATGCTGTGCCGAGTCGAAATAGGATGGGAACAATGCTTCCGAGATGTATGCCAGCCGTATAAGCAGGGAGACGACAAGGAATAGGGTGAGGAAAGAGTTGGTTGACGAGAAAACAGGCTGGTGGCGCTGCCCTGAGCCGGTCAAAGGCTCAGTTTTGAATGGGACGATAAGCAAAATCGCAATCGTGGCGAAGAATAATAACATCCCCGTTATCAATGGCCAGTTGTCGATAAGTACTGACATCCCATCCAAAAATACGGTGGTCATGGATAGGCTGTATTTGGATAGGATGTGTTTGGGTAGGAGGGTTTTGTGGGTGTCGGCGTTCGCGTTGAAAATTGAACGGCCGTTGGTGTAATTGTAATCGTAACAAAAGGCTCGGTGGGCGAAACTGTTGCGGTAGTGATCTCAAGGGTGGGAAACGCCAATCCAATGATCGCCAAAATACCCTCGGCAAGGACGGCGTCATCTGCGCTGGAAATAAGCATCAAGTGCAGATGTTCTCCAGGTGGCAGTTTTTCGCCGATGCAATAGGCATTTTTCGGTGCAGCCGCGATCCTTTGGCAGTCGTAAGAGACAGTGACATCGCCTCGCACAACCCGCAGATAAAAATCGGGATAAGAATGATTGGGGAGGAGAAAGTTGACCAGCATGTTGTCATCGGCATCGAGACCGAAAGAGACAACACAGGGTCTGACCTGTTCGTCGCTGCAATAGGCAAGTTCTGAAACAGCCGTTCCGCTGACATTCGTTTTTGGGACCGTCTGTCTGCCCGATCGAATTAGAAATAGAACGAAGATGCTCATGACAAAAGCAATCAGGATGAGACCTCCGACAATTTTTTGTTTGCGATCGAGAGATTTGAAAGTCATTGACATGCTGTGGATTGTTCTTCCATGGGCAGGCCGAACGCTTCATAGACAGGCACACCATCCCACTCGTCGGGGATCGGCAGGCCCAAAACAAAGGCGGCCGTGGCAGCGGTATCCATGGTGTTGACCGGGGATGTTAGGTGCCCGGGTTGGATACCAGGCCCAGCGGCAATCCAAGGGATGGTCATATCTTCGGTGGAGTCGGAACCGTGGCTGGTCCCGCTCCCGCCGTGATCGGCGGTGATGATTATGAGCGTTTCATCGCGCAGGTCTCTCGCATCCAGTTCCGCCAGGATCAGGCCCAGGGCTTCATCGGCGCGAAATGCCACACTTAATTGTTGCGGTGACAGCCACCCGTGTTCATGTCCCATGCCGTCCACAAGCGGAAAGTGGATAAAAAGCACGCCAAAATCCTGCGGAAATTCGGCGATCAGTTCCTCCGCGATGACCAGGTCGCGGTCGTTGATGTAGCGGTAGATGTCCACGCTGGAGGGTTCGGTGAGTTGAACCATTTTTTCCTTGCCGACGTACATGACCGTTTGCAAGCCGTCGGCATGTGCAAGATCAAAAATATCCGTGCCTTGTGCATATCCCAGTAAAGGCAGGTAATCATTCCAATACACGCCGTGTTTGGACGGGCATGATCCGGTCAGCATGGAGGCATGTGATATCAGGGTTACGCTTCGATAAACGGTTTGGGCGTTCATCGTAAACGCGCCGGTTTTCATCAATTCCAACAGATTTGGCATGGGCGCCAAAGCAATCGCATCGGGGCGGAGTCCGTCGATGGACAGGATCAAGACACGGGTTGCCTGAAACGCTGGCTGCGGTATGGCGGTGGGCGCTTCGGTGGGCGTCTCGCCTGGAATGAGGGTGGCTGTGGGTATGGAAATGTTCGTAGGTGTAGAGGCGACAGGGGTCGTCGTTGGCTCAACCGCCGAAGTGGAGATCGCGGGGATCTGGCAAGCCAGGATGAGGAGGAGCGCGAACGACAATAGAGTCGATGTACGCAGGCGAAGACTGATCATGGTATGAATTTTAGCCGAAAACGAACCGAGGCGGACGTGTGTCCGCCTCGGTTTAACTGTTCGTTTTTCGTTCAGCAATTGATCTTATACGTGGTTTCGGCCTGGGTGCCATTGGGCTCGGTGACGACCATCCGTACCCAGTAGGTTCCTGCGGCGATCAGGGGCGTGAAATCAGCCGTAAAGGTCTTTGAGCCGGCCGAGTCGAAGTCGGTGGTATCAACCGGCATGGCGCCTGTCTGCTGCGTTTCAAAATACCATTTGACGGTTGTGGGACCGTTGACCTCAATGGTGCCTTCGATCTCGCTGGGTGGTATGGGGCCAACACAGCCGCCGACATTTCGTTCCTGCGGATCCACGCTGACGGTTACATTGGTGACCGATGCGGTGGGCGTCGCCACCGTGGGTATGTTGGCAAGGTTGCCCGCGGTATCGACAACACTCGCAGAAATCCAGCAATTGCGGCTTGCATTTTGTGGATCGACGATGTACCACCAGCTGGAATTCGTATTCTTCCCGACGATCTGCGATGTCTGCCCCAACTGTAATCCACTCAACACCACCCATGCTGTTCCGGGGCCAAAGCGGCAATTAACAGCAACGTCTCTGGGGAACGCGATCGGTACACTTGGCGTGGAGGTCAGCGTGGGCGGCGGCGTATCGGTTGGCAGAGGCGTTTCGGTAGGCGTGTCGGTCGGCAGCGGCTCTGTGGCCGACGGTTCTACAGACGATTCCGGCGTTGGCGTCTCTGTACCGGCCGCACTCGACGGCAGGTTGCAGGCCTGCACAAGGAAAGCAAGAACGATAAATAAGGCGAGTGTTTTGGATTTCATTATGACTCCTTTGCTTCATAACCTATCTTACCTTCTCCTTAACCTGATAGCAATAGACCATTTGGGGTTGAAGCAAAAACACTCCGATGCTTCGGCACCGGAGTGTTTTGTGTCTTAATTCGCCACAGGGTAGGGCGTTGACGTTCTTCCCCTGATGATTCGATACACCATCTGTGCCACCTCGATACTGCCAACGATGATCACGATCGTCAACACAATGGTTGGTATCCATTGAGCCACGCTTACGAATACCTGTGCATCGTCGGCTAGGGGAGTCCCTGCGAACTTCCCGGCGTCCAGAGCCACAAGCGATGGCCCCTTCAGCATGACGACCGCCAGCGCGATCGAACCGGTCTCGATGACGATGTTGACCAAACGGGAGAAGAGTGTCCACGTCTGCTGCCGCAGTTGGTACAGGTTGAAGACGATCTGCAACACACCCAGCAGGTTGATCCACGGCAGGTAGGTGAAGAAGGCTTCCGACAGGATGGGGATGAACGTCCATTCGCCGTCGGTGCTGAAGAAAAGCCCGATCGCATTCGGGTACAGGTTGAGGATCGCCAACCCGATAAAAGTGAAGATGATCGTGGCAATGGCATCAGAAATTTTCACCGCATCAGGGTCAGGTTCCTTTGCCAGATCAGCGGGGTTCCATTCACCCTCCTTCTTTTCAAATTCGCTAGCAGGTAATACACGCTCAAGGATCGCGAACACGATCACGATGTTTCCGAACGCTGCGATCAAACCGCTGAGCAGTCCTGCGAAAAAATCACCAATCGTGGATAAAAATTCGGGACCGGTCAGGCTTGAAGCAGCCAGTCCGAATCCGAGGCCCACAAGCGATACGACCAACAACACACCCGTCACGATCTTGACAACAAGTTCAAATGTTGGATATAACCGCGGGCCGATCAGATAGCGGGGGCCAATATAGGATTCGGCAACCTTGCGCGGCTCACCATATTCCTTCAACAGTGAAATGACCGCCGCGTCATCCTCGACGGATGCCTGATCCCGTTCCTCGAGCATATCCTCCAGCGTCGAGCGGATCTCAGCTTCGATGTCTGCGCGCTGCCCGCGCGGCAAATGCTTACCGACCTCTGCAACATATCTATCCAAAAGATTCATTTTATTCTCCTTGCTTTACTACATTGTCCTTAAGGACAACATTTCCTGCATGGTCTCCATCATGGCATACCATTCTTTTTTGAGATTTGCCAGCACCGCCTTGCCCTGCGTGCTGATCACGTAATATCGGCGCGGACGGGCTTCGTCCACGATGCGCCAATCGGACTGTAACAGTCCCTGCGACTCGAGCCGGCGGAGCAGCGGATAGAGCGTACTCTGATCCACTTCCAAGCCTTTGTCAGCCAGTGCTTTCAGCAGAGAGTAACCGTACTCTTCCTTGCTCAACTGGCTCAGCACCGCCATGGACAACGTCCCGCGTCGCAGTTCCAACAACATGTTTTGTACGAGTTCATCATTTTCCATAGGTCACCTTGTGGTCATATATTACTGTATATAACACAGTATGTCAAGAGTAAAAGTATCAGATGATCCAAACAAAAAGCGGACAAATTTGTCCGCTTTTTGTTCAAAGTACGATTTATTTTATTTATCCTTATGAGGATCTCGTGAACTTTCCATCCTTCGTATGAACCGATACAGTGGCGGCCCGATCAGCACCAAGAGCACGATTACCACAATCAGGAACTCCCCCCACCCAATCGCCAGGACAGGTCGGCAGGCAAGCACACCCAGCGTCAGCATAGACACACCCACAAAACTCTCTCTCGTCATCGGACTACTTCAACATCGGCATTTTGATTCCGTGACGCTTTGCCGCTTCGATGGCGATCTCATAGCCCGCGTCAGCGTGCCTGACCACACCCATACCTGGGTCGGTCGTCAGGACCCGTTCCAGCCTGCGGGCTGCTGCCTCCGTCCCATCCGCCACGATGACCTGTCCCGCGTGCTGCGAATAGCCCATACCCACCCCGCCACCGTGATGGAACGATACCCACGTCGCGCCGCCAACTGCGTTGATCATCGCATTGAGGATCGCCCAGTCAGAGATCGCGTCCGAGCCGTCTTTCATGGCTTCGGTTTCACGATTTGGCGAAGCGACCGAGCCCGAATCCAAATGGTCACGGCCGATCACGATTGGCGCTTTCACTTCTCCGCTGGCGACCAATTCATTGAACTTCAATCCCGCCCTGACGCGTTCGCCGTATCCCAGCCAGCAGATGCGCGAGGGCAATCCCTGAAATGGGACTTTCTCCTTTGCCATCTTCAACCAGCGGTGCAAATGCGCATCACCGGGAAACAACTCCATGATGGCTTGATCGGTCGTGTAAATATCCTCTTTATCTCCCGATAACGCCACCCAACGGAACGGTCCCTTGCCTTCGCAAAACAGCGGGCGTATATAAGCAGGCACGAAACCAGGAAACTCGAACGCATCGGTCACGCCGTTGTTGTATGCCTGCTGGCGCAAATTGTTGCCATAATCGAACACTTCAGCGCCCGCCTTCTGGAAGGCCAGCATCGCACGGACATGTTTCGACATCGAATCAATTGCCATCTGCTTATACTTTTCAGGATCGGATTTGCGTAACTCGTCAGCCGCGACCACCGACAAACCAGACGGCACATACATCAACGCCTCATGCGCGGACGTTTGGTCGGTCACGACATCGGGAACCACACCGCGCTCAGACAACTCATGATAAATATCGGCTGCGTTACCGATCAGCCCAATGGATTTTGGAACCTGTTTATCCTTGAATTCCTCCACCAGAGTCATGGCTTCTTCGAGGTTATCAACAACCATATCCACGTAACCGATCGCCCGGCGGCGTTCGGCGCGTTCGGGGTCAACTTCGACGATCAATCCCACGCCCTCATTCATCGTGATCGATAAAGGCTGTGCGCCGCCCATCCCGCCCAACCCCGCCGTCAGAACGAATTTGCCTTTCAACGAATCCCAGCCTTTGAGTTTGGCCAACGCGCCGAAGGTTTCATAAGTACCCTGCAAAATCCCCTGTGTGCCGATGTAGATCCACGAGCCAGCCGTCATCTGTCCGTACATGATCAGTCCCTTTTGGGCGAGTTCGTCGAAGTGTTCCCAGGTGGCCCAGTGCGGCACCAAGTTGGAGTTGGCGATCAAGACCTTCGGCGCATCCACATGGGATTTGAATACGACAACAGGTTTCCCCGATTGCACCAGGAGTGTTTCATCCTCTTCCAGAGTCTTGAGCGAGTCGAGAATGGCGTCAAACGATTCCCAATCGCGCGCGGCTTTGCCCCTACCGCCATAAACGACCAGGTCTTCAGGCCTCTCCGCCACTTCAGGGTCGAGGTTGTTTTGGATCATGCGATAGGCAGCCTCGCTGAGCCAGTTTTTGCAGGTTAGATCGGTGCCCCTCGGGGCGCGGACTGTTCTGGGTCCAGACATGATGCGTCTCCTTTTTAAATAAAAAATCCTCCCGGCAATTATACGCCGGGAGGAATGGGAGAGCTTGTCTTACGCTGGCTGCACTAGCATTTGCTCGAAATTCGTATTCTTCAATCGCCCGACCAACTCGTCCTGCGCGTCACACCAGACCGGTTTGATCGGGCAATCGTCCTCGAATGTGCATGCCCCGCTGTTTGAAACACACTCGTTCAACTGGATCGGACCATCTATCGCTTCGACCACTTCCAACAGGGTGATGTTGCCCGGCTCGCGCGCGAGCGTCACCCCGCCGCGTGCCCCCCGCGATGTATGCAGCAATCCTGCAATCGAAAGTTGTGAAATGATCTTTGCCAAAAATGAAGGTGGAATCTTCTGTTCCTTCGCTATTGTGCCAGTGGCAGAACGTTGTGCGTTCCCCACGCGGGCGAGATATAACACCGCGCGAACCGCATAATCTGCCTGTCTAGTAATCTGCATGAGTACCATCCTCTCAGAAAACAGATAATATCTGTCTCATAACACGATTTTATTGCCTATGCAAATTGGAGACAAGTGATGGAGGTCACAGACGAATTGTGACGTTTTACTCCGATTTTCAAACACAAAAAGACCCGTGAGTTTCGCTCACGGGTCTCGAATTTAGCGTCCTGTCATTTCGACGAGTGAACGAGGAGAAATCTTGAGCAACTTGAATATAAGATTTCTACCCTGCGGGCACGATGTCGCTTCGCTCGAAATGACATAATACTCTGCTAATCGGTGATGGTCAGGTTGCCGGCCGCCATCTGGACGATGATCGTCAGTTTGGAACCTTCGCCATCCTGGGTGTAATCGTTCCCGTTCTGCGACCAGCCGGAGCTGTGATTGATGCTGACAATGGCGCTCTCGACAGTCACCTCGGCGTTCACGTCTTTCGGGATGATCAACTGCACGTCGCCTGCACCCGCGTTGATCTCGACCGTGGCATCGTCCTGCAACTCGCCGCTGAAATCCAGTTCGTAGTCACCGGCGCCGCCGGAAAATATCAGCGTGGAAAAGTTTGCGTTGGCGAGTCCGCTCAACGTTACGGAGGAAGCGCCGGTCTCATAGCGCAGCACAGACATCTCGGATTGGTTCGGCTCGGAGAACGACAGTTCCACGTCCGCCGCGCCGTCCTCGACCGTCAGGCCGGTCAGCGAAAGTCCGCCCAGTTCGTAGGTGCCCTCATAGGCGCCCGCATTGATGTGCAGGTCGATGGGCATATCGCCAAGCTGCAGATCCCAATCGTTTTTGATATCCTTTAGATTGATCAGATCGCGGAACTCACCCTGTTTGATCTGGACACTTCCATCGGCCTCGATGATTTCAGGCTTGAGCGCATCGAAGTTATAGACGACTGTGCCGTCCACCAGACCCTCTGCGCCGGGCGACAGTTTCAACGTGCCCGCACCGAA
>DATHRQ010000360.1:0-6932 GCA_035465095.1 Anaerolineales bacterium
GCCCAATGCGCCCAATGTAAAAATGATCCCAATATTGCCGAGCGACATGCCGCGCACATCCTCCAAAAAATTCGGGGTAAGCGGCTGTGCCAGATACATCGCGAACATGGCAAACGCAACCACACCCAGATATTTTACAAAGCGCCTGTTGCTCCATATCGCAGGCGGCGGCGCCTCAGTGTCATCGAGGTCAACGGGTTGTTTTTGAATAAATAAAATAAACAGGGTTGAAACAAGGAAAAAACCTGCCGAGACGAAATACACCGTTCGCAGACCAAAATGATCGCCGATCCATCCGCCGCTGACGGGACCCAGCACCATGCCCGTGCTAAAGGTCGCTGTCACCAACGAAAGCGCCGTGGTCACGGACCATTTACCCCGCGCCGCAGTCACATAGCTATTAAGCGGTGATACCACAAAAGCGGTCAAACCATACGCCAACATGCCGGCCACGAACCAGGATAATTCACGCGCCCATGCCATGAGCATTGTTGCTGCCAGACCTGTGATCCACGCTGCGAACAGAAGCGGTCTTCGACCAAAGCGGTCTGCCAGTCGACCCGCGGGGATGTGTGTGACCGCCATCGACGCACCGAAGGCGCCCAATATCAAACCAATCTGCTGCTCATCGCTTCCCAAAGCCTTCAGATAGATCGGTTGGAAATTAAAGAACATGCCTTCGCCGAACCCCCAAAATAATAAGGCTATCGCGACAAAAATAAGATTACGATTCAAACTGACGCTCCACCCGGCGGATAAAATTCATAGCGGTCTCAAAAACTTGATGACGGGCCGCATCCCGCGTGAGGACGTGACCTGACTCCGTTACATAAAGCTTTGTCCTGTCTGATGTCTTTTTTAGATCGTCGTAGATCAGTTCCATACTCTCAGGGGGCACATACGTATCATTCTTCGAGTGGATCAATAATACCGGCACGCTCACCTTCGGCAGCGCTGCACGCATTTCCCCCAACAATTTGTTCAACTCGCCCACCGAACGGACGGGGTTCTGAGGATACGAAATATGGTCCTGCCATGCATTCTGATCGAACCAACCCGAGCCAGGCGCTTCATCGCTCTTGGGCATGTAAGGTTTGAACCTGCTGATCAGTTCCGCAAATGGCAGACGCGGATCGTCCGGAAGTTTATAGGGCGTGGACATGGCGATCACGCCCTGGACATTCAACACTGTTGACATGAGCAATGATAAGTTTCCGCCCATCGAAAGCCCAACGAAAAAGATATGCTCAGTCACGCCGCGTAAGAGATGATAGCCATCTTCGACCGAATTCATCCAGTCCGTATATCGCGAACGGATCATATCTTTGGGGTCGGTGGCGTGACCCGCCAAACGAATGCCGAGGCAAGTGTAGCCCCGTGCATGAAGATACTCCCCCATCCAACGCATCTCTTTCGGCGTGCCGGTGAACCCGTGGATGAGCAGACAGGCAGGTTTGGATGAGTCGCCTTGAAAAAAGAACGGCTCGGCGGTTGGAATGATCTGTGACATGGGGAAAATTCTATCTTAGTTACTTCTCATCCACGCAGGGCGAAGCGATGCCACCTTTTTATACGTTGGACAGCTCTTATCATGCGCCCCCTGCAAATACCCTGTGGACATCAGGAATTCATTGACGATCTCCCCGCCTGTGAAAAGGAACGTTTTCTTGAACAGTTTTGTCCATTCCTCTTTCGTACGCGGATGATGCGCATCCAACCAGCCCTTGAAGGAACCGTACTCTTTTCTGAGTTCAACGATCCGTTGTGCGTTCACAATGGCAGCATTGACCTTTAGCCGGTTGCGGATTATCCCTGCATCTGACAGTAAACGGGCACGGTCCTTCTCGGTAAATTTCGCAACCTTATCAATATCAAAGTTGCGGTAGGCTTTACGGAAGTTGTCCGCCTTTTTCAGGATCAAGATCCAGGAAAGTCCAGCCTGATTGATCTCCAGGACAAGGCGCTCAAAGAGCAGATTGTCGTCTTTGAGGGGAAACCCATACTGGGTATCGTGGTACTCCTTATTGAATGTATCCTCGGGATGAGAATTGCAGTAATCACAATATGTGGACATGACCGTATTTTACTATCTAAATGCGATTGCTCCTGCCAAATCAATCCCATTCATATTGATTTTAGTGATCAAATCTGAAATTGAAATACACTGGAGTATAATGTTTTAAATCACAATATTAGGTGTTGGGGTTCATTTCTATTTACTACTTGATTGTTCGAATATGATTTTAGCTATTTTCCTTTGAATTCCATAACCGGGTGTTAATGAAAGGAGAAAATTATGCCATTTGATCCTCAATTCTGGACAGATTTTTGGGAGGAAACCCTGGGGGCGGTTGTCATGTGGTTGCCCAACCTGGTAGGTGCACTGGCCTTGTTAATAATCGGCTGGCTGGTTGCCCGATTTGTACAATTCCTTATTGGGGGTCTGTTGCGCCGACTGAGGCTGGATGCGTTGACTGAGCGGGTAGGCATATCGCGTACGTTATCGAATGCCGGAATGGATTCGTCAGTATCCAATCTCATGGCGCGATTGGCATATTGGCTGATATTGTTCGTATTCATCCTTGCCGCGGCTGAAAGCCTCGGTTTGATCGGAATTGTGGAAACGCTTAACCAGTTGGTGGGCTATCTACCAAATGTCCTTGCGGCAGCAATCATCCTGTTATTGGGAAGTTTGATCGCCCAGGTTGTCGGCGATGCATTGCGAGAGATGGCAATTCGTGCTGATATAGCGGCTGGTCCGCTGCTCGGACAGGTGGTCCGCTATACTCTTTTGACATTTACGATCATCCTGGCTCTGGCGCAACTGGGCATTCAAACCGACCTGCTGATCATTGCGGTATCATCGTTTCTAATCTCCGCTTCCCTTGCACTGGCGCTGGCATTTGGTATTGGCAGCCGCGACCTTGCTCGCAACATTATGGCCGGCTTTCATGCCAAGGAATCGTTCAAGGAAGGCCAGGAACTTGATATACGAGGTCATTCAGGTAAATTGATCAGTATCGGCACTGTAAAATCCCTGATCAAAACCGACAAGGGAACGGTTTCCCTGCCAAATTCCGCTCTCATGGAGGAGGAGGTCACCGTCCTAAATTCCGGGGATACTGAATGACATCCAAACATATCGTGGCTGTGGATTTCGTCCGCGGAACACTTTCTCTTGACGAACAAAGAAAGGCTGAAGAACATATCGAGGGGTGCAGGGATTGCAGAGCAGCGGTTGAAGCTGCGCGCCAAACACACAGGGAATTGGAACAGAATCAATCAAGTGTTTTCCTCAGCTTTATTGGACATTTATTTGTGGGTGGGGCATCCTTTCTTGCCGCGCCGTTGAGAAACATCGATCACCAGCCGGATCCTGAGCCAAGGGAGGAAGAGCAGAGCCGGGTTCAGTTTGAACCGTTGCGGGTTCTCACGCCAACGATTTCCCGAGGCGCCAGAGGTCTGTCGCGTTTTGTCGGGCGATTTGGCATTGTCATAATACTAACCGTGGCAGTTCTGCTTTTGCCGCGACCCGAGGGTTTGTCTCCTGAGGGACATCGCGCTTTGGCAGTGTTCGTTTTTACCGGCAGTATTCTGGCGCTCGAACCTGTTTCATTACCGATCGCGGCATTGATGGTCCCTGTCGCGCAAGTGGCGCTGGGAGTGGCAGACACACCACAATCCTTCGAGACTTTTTCCAGACCGGTCGTTTTCCTGATCCTTGCCAGCTTGTTCCTCGCCGAAGCTTTGCGAAAGCACGGCCTGACGCGAAGGCTGGCATTATCCACCATTGTGGGCTCGGGCGGCGGTATTCCAATGCTCGTTTTTGGATTGATGAGCATCGCCGCGCTGTTCTCCATGTGGGTCGAGAATACGGCTACCGCGGCAGTCTTGATCCCGGTGGCGCTGACCATTGCAAAACAATTACCAGACCCCAAAAAAGCCCGCCAATTACTTGTCCTGCTCGTGTTGGGGATCGCCTATGCCGCCAGCCTGGGAGGCATGGTCACGATCATGGGCTCATCCTCCAATGCGGTTGCAGCAGGATTCCTGTCACAGATTCGCTCCTTTACATTTGTGGATTGGATGATTTATGGTTTGCCGTCATTTATCCTGATTTTCCCATTGACGTGGTGGATGCTACTGCGGATCGTAAAATCCCCGGTTCGTTCGCTGGACGTTGAACCTGTCCGTCAGAAACTTACAGATCTTGGTCCAATCACACGTCCCGAGCGCGAAATTGTTGGCACGCTGCTCGTTGGCGTGGTGTTATGGGTGGGAGGCTCGTTCATCGAACCATGGCTTGGTCTTCCAAAATCTCTCCTATCATCAGCCATGGTGGCGGTCCTGATCGTCTCCTATCTGGCAGTACGCGGGATTATTCATTGGGAGGATGTCAAAGGAGTTAGCTGGGGTATTTTCCTGATCATTGGCGCCGGGCTTTCGCTGGGCGAAGCATTAAACCGCACCGGTGCAACCGACTGGTTCGCAAACCTGATCGTTCCCCTGGTGGCTGGTCCGCCGCTTATCGTCAGTATGATGCTGTTGGTTTTTCTCTCAGCCTTGTTGACAAACCTAATGAACAACACCACTATTGCGGCGGTTTTTGTTCCGATATTGATCTCACTTGCCCAGACTGATCCGAATTTTGATCCCGTTCAATTGGTGTTGCCGGTTACCCTTGCAACAACTTTTGGATATTCACTTCCCTCAGCATCCGGCAGAATGTCACTCATAGCCGCCAGCGGTATAGTAGACCGCGGCGACATGATGCGATACGGCTTGATAATGACACTTGTAAGTTCCACCGTTTTGGGAATCCTTTTTTATCTGCTGGCAACATTCAATTTGATATGAGCATGAATATTGCCGGCAAGGAGAAATAAAATGCGAATACTTGTAGTGGGCGCCGGGCGTACGGGGGCACGCGTGATCCGCCAACTGAAAAAGAATTCGAACATAGAGATCATCACTGTCGACCCGCACCCGGATTCTTATGCAGTGGAAGAGGGTCTTATCGAGGCTGTTGACATCCGGGAGGCGTTCACGCCCCTGACAATGAATTATGTACTCGAGCAGGCAAAACCTGAACTGATTTTGCTGGCAGTGGCAACCGAAGACCTGGGCATGGGAAATGCCCCCGGCATGGACATATTGGCTGATGCGTTGCGTGAGGAATTAGCCTCCGCAAGTGAAATTCCCGTGGTCGAAGTCGCTCGTGACTAACGTAAATTCGAGACAGAAGAGAAGAGATAATGAAACCTTTGGAAAACATCCGAGTTTTAGATATGACCCGCGCCCTGGCAGGTCCCTACTGTACAATGATGTTGGGAGATCTGGGCGCAGACGTGATCAAAGTCGAACGGCCCGGCATCGGCGATGAGACCCGCAGCTGGGGCCCTCCGTTCGTCGGGGAGCCCTATGGGAATTACCCCGGCGAATCCGCCTATTTTATTGCGACAAACCGCAACAAACGCAGCGTGACCGTCAACATCCGCTCCTCCGATGGACAGGAGATCATCCGTAAACTGGCGGGAAAATCAGACGTGCTGGTCGAGAATTATCGCACCGGCGACCTGGACAAATATGGCCTGGGCTACGAAGAATTGAATCGCCTGCATCCCAAACTGATCTACTGCTCGATCAGCGGCTATGGGCGGACGGGACCGAATGCGAACCGTCCCGGATATGATGCGATCATTCAGGCGGAAGGTGGGATGATGAGCATCACAGGGCCGGTCGAAGGACCGCCCTCACGGGTCGGCATTCCCATCATCGACATCACGGCCGGGATGTTCGCCTCCACCGCAATACTCTCGGCTCTGCGCGTCCGTGATCTGACCGGCGAAGGCCAGTTGATCGACATCTCCCTGTTCGATTCGCATATCGCACTTTTATCGAACGTGGCCTCCAATCATCTGGTCGGGCAGGAGCCGCCGCGCCGACTGGGGAACGGTCATCCAAATCTCGTCCCCTATCAGGCATTCGAGTCCCGCGACGGATGGTTTATTCTCGGTGTGGGAAATGATAAACAATGGGGGCAGTTGTGCGATATGCTTGACCGCCTGGAGTTAAAAACCGACAGCCGTTTCGCGTCCAACGGAGTTCGTGTCCAGAACCGCGAAACATTGGTGAACGAACTTGCCAATATCTTCGCCGAAAAAGATACGGATGACTGGCTGGGGGAATTCGTCAAAGCGGGTCTCCCCTGCGGACGCATCAACTCGATCCCCGAAGTTTTCGACCATCCGCAGGCACAGGCACGCGAAATGACGTTGGAAACCGAACACACCTCCGCCGGGAGCGTGAAACTGACCGGTTTTCCCTATAAATTTTCAAACACCCCGGCAGAGATCCAATTACCGCCGCCGACACTGGGTCAGCACACGGACGAGGTGCTTACCAGTCTTTTGGATTACTCAGTTGAGGGTGTGGCTGCATTGCGAGAGAAGGAAGCCATATAGGCCTGCACCGTGCTGAGAAAGCCTGCCAGCGCGTCTGCGCCTGAGGTTTCACCCACTGCAAGGATGTTTTCCATTCGCAGTTGAACCGTTGACTCATCGCCATCCATTAGCGCATCAAAGAACTCATGCCACAATTGCCCCGCTTCTCCCCTCCCCGCGGACATGATCCATGCCCCCGAAAGTGACGTGGTCAACGGCACCGCAGTTTTCACAATTTCTTCTGCCAGCTCTCCCGCAACTTCACGCGGATGAATGATCCATGCTGCATAAAGCGCGCCCATGATGAAATCGTCACCCGCAGGGGTGAGACCAACACCGAGACCTGCAAGCTTTTGAACAACAGCCAAAGTTGCAGGGATGTCAGCAGTAACAATAGATGTTTTGAAGGTGGAAAGTAGAGTTGCAGGAACTGCCGGTGCAGAATCAACGAATGACGATGATGTCAATTTAGCTAATATTTCACTTCGC
>DATHRQ010000361.1:0-8128 GCA_035465095.1 Anaerolineales bacterium
ATAGACAGCGCGGTCAAGATACTGGTGGAAAACCGGGATGCGGACAGCGTGCGCGGCGTCGTCCCTGCCGGGCAGAACCCGTATAAGATGTGGAAATTCAACGGCTACGACAAGCCGATGAATCCCCTGCTTACGGTTGAGGGCATCAAGGAAGCCTATAATGCGCCGCGCCAGATCCTTCCGCAAACCTATTGGCAGACCGGGCACATCGACGCGATCCGCGCGACTACGATCACCCGCAAGAACTCGCTGACGGGGGATGTTGTCTATCCGCTGGTGATCGATCCGCGTTATACGGTGGATATAGATACGCTGCCCGATTGGGAGAAATATGAGTCGCTTGTTTATCGCGGCGGTTTGGAGATGGTAACGCCCGATAACAGGGTTCGCCGTGCAATGCCGGAAAAGATCGAGCTTGTCCTGCTGGATTTCGATGGTGTTGTAACCGATAATCGTGTGTGGACCGATCAGGACGGCAAAGAGACCGTCGCGGCCTATCGCAGTGACAGCATATTGATAAAAGACCTGCGCGAGAAAGGGATCGAGGTCATGATCCTTTCGTCGGAGGTGAATCCGGTTGTGGCGGCGCGCGCGAAAAAGATGGGGGTGGAGGCAATTCATGGGATGGGGCTGCAGGATAAAGGGCGTGTGATGCGCGGGATCCTTGAAGAGAAAAACATCCGGGCAGAGAATGTCGTCTTTGTCGGCAACGACCTCAACGACCTGTCATGCTTCGAGATCGCAGGCTGGTCTGTGGCCGTGGCGGATGCGTTTCCCGAGGTACTCCAGTCCGCTGATTTTGTGTTAAGCAAGCGCGGGGGGCATGGCGCTGTGCGTGAATTATGTGAATTGATCTTGCATGGTTCGCGCAAATAGCAAAACAGATATGAGATTCACGCAAAGGTTGATGGTCTTTTTTGAACGGAGTGTATTTGCCCCATTCTTATTTTCGGTTCAGCCGGTACTGCAATTATTCCTGATCAATGTCGATGAGTTGGCGTTTTCCGAAATCTTTCGTGCTCTTTTGGCGGCCTTTCTTGTTGGGTGCGTCATATTTGGCCTGTTTTATCTTCTTTTGCGCGACAGGTTGAAGGCAGCGCTTATTGCCTCGCCTGTTCTCCTGCTCTTCTTTCTTTTTGGGAAGATATCAGATTGGTTCTCGACAGTATCGGAACTGGGACCCGTGCGCAGGGATGCGATTGTTCTCCTGGTTATTGCACTTTGCGTGATTATCTGGGTTTGGGTGGTACAAAGCCGCATAAAGAACATCCTTTCGGTCAACCTGTATTTCAATCTGCTCAGCATTTTATTCATTATCAACACCGGCATTCAAATGAGAAATCATCTGATGGAAAACAGCATTTCCCTGAAGCCTTCCGACCGCTCTGTGCTGATTGCCTCCGTTACCGCGGGAACTCCCAGACCCGATATTTACTACATCATTCTCGACGGGTATGGAAGAGGGGATATTTTGCAGGAAATCTATGATCTCGATAATTCTGAGTTCCTGGATGCTCTAAAAGACCGCGGTTTTTATATAGCCGACGAGTCTTCCAGCAATTACATCTATACATTGCACTCGGTCAGTTCAGCCCTCAACATGGATTACCTGCAGAACCTGCAGGTTGACGGCCGGGACCTGGAGAACCGCGCAGACCTGATCGAAGTTCTGAACTACAGCCAGGTCCGTGCCGATATGGCGGGTAACGGATATCAAATGATTTCCTTTCAGAATAACTACAAGGCAACCATACCCACAGCAGACATCTATTACGACAGCCCGCAGTCGGGTTTCGCAAAACCGGTCACAGCCTTCGAGAGCCTTGTGATCAAAGACAGCCTGGCGCGGGTTCTCCTGCATTTCCCGGCGATCAACAAAATGGTCATTGAAAGTCCGTATGATATACACCGCGCCTATATCCTTTCCACGTTTGACAGGCTGAAGGATATCCCGTCATTGGACGGAAACTTTTTTGTCCATGCCCATATCATTGCGCCGCATCCGCCCTTTGTGTTTGACGCGGACGGCAGGGCGATCCTGCACAGCGAGCCGTTCACGCTTCTGGACGGCAATTACTATCTCAAGATAAAGGATCATTCGCAAAAAGGATATATCTCGGATTACCGCAAACAACTCCAATTTATCAACACACTTGTGCTCGATACTGTGGATGCGATTCTGGCCGGCTCAAAAACGCCGCCTGTTATCATTGTTCAATCAGATCACGGGCCGGGCTCCCACCTGCACCTGGGCTCCCTGGAGCAGACCTTGCCCGCGGAAAGATTCGGTATCTTGAACGCCTATTATTTTCCCGATCAGGATTACACTTTGTTATATCCTTCGATATCGCCCGTCAACTCTTTTCGTGTTGTTATTAATCAATTCTTCGACGGAGAATATGAACTGCTGCCGGATCGACATTATTATTCCAAATGGAATTTTCCATTTGATTATGTTCAAGTCACGGAACTTTCCCTGCCGTAATCAAATCAATACATATATAAAATCAAAAATGGAGATATAAATGACTCGTGAAATAAAATTTGGAAACCATATGATAGGTGACGGACACCCCGCGTACATCATTGCAGAAGTGGGTATCAACCATAACGGCGATATAGAGATCGCAAAGAAAATGATCGATGCGGCGGTTCATGCCGGCGCCGATGCAGTAAAGTTCCAGAAACGTACGCCCGAAATTTGTACGCCGCCCGAGCAGCAAAAACAGATGCGTGAGACGCCCTGGGGTTACATTACCTATCTTGATTACCGTTACAAGGTTGAATTTGGGGAGGAGCAGTATCGCGAGATCGAACGTTATTGCAAGGAGAAGAAGATCGACTGGATGGTTTCAGTGTGGGATGAGGAATCGGTCGATTTTATGGAAAAGTTTGATACCCCAGCCTATAAAGTGCCATCTGCCTCACTTACAGACCACGACCTGATGAAACATGTGCGCGCCACAGGGAAACCCGTCATCATTTCAACGGGCATGTCCACCATGGACCAGATCAAGCGTGGGGTGGACGCGGTAGGCGCAGACGATCTCGTCATCATGCACTGCACCAGTACCTATCCATGCGAGCCGGAAGAATTGAATCTCAGGATGATCGAAACCCTCCGCAAGGAATTCCCGAATAATCCGATCGGGTATTCCGGCCACGAAACGGGACTTGTCCCTTCAGCGGTTGCGATCGCGCTCGGTGCGACGTCCATTGAACGCCACATCACGCTCGACCGCGCCATGTGGGGCAGCGATCAGGCCGCCTCCGTGGAGCCTCTCGGTTTTGAGAAACTGGTCAAATACATCCGTGTGACCGAGGCCTCGCTGGGCGATGGCGTAAAGAAAGTCTACGATTCGGAATTGGGCTCGATAAAGAAGTTGCGAAGGGTTGTCAACGAATAGTTTCCGTAGGGGCACAGCAAGACGATAATCGTTGCGATCTTAGAATGATTCGCTGTGCCCCTAGATCGATAAAATGAGCCTTACTCAAAACATCCGCCGTATTGTACGCTCTTATGGAAAAACTGCTCAAGCCGTTTTACGTTGGCGGCAGTTTTCCTTTAACGAGGCGCCGCCCATCTTTGGCAATGCAAAGCCCAAAAGCGGCTCTCATCTGCTTTTGCAGATCTTGAACGGTTTCACGCAGATCATGCCGTATAGATATGTAGATGCGGAGCCGATACGAACGATAAAAAAGGATGGCGGGCGGCGGACAGCTGATGAAATCCTTGTCGATTTGAAAAACATACCTCAGGGTGTGATCGGCTGGGGATATGTGGATGCCACGCCTGAGAACGCTTCTTTCTTAACCGAAACCGGGCGCGTCAACTATTTCATTTATCGTGACCCAAGAGATATGCTCGTCTCACAGGTGTTCTTTGCAACCGACATGCACCAAGGGCACGGCATGCACGACTTCTACAACTCACTGCCTGATTTTGGCGAACGCCTCAAAGTGGCGATCACAGGCATCGATAAAGACGGATTGAAAATGGTCAGCGTGAGGCAAAGGTACGAAGGTGTCTTCCGATGGCTGGAGCAGAAGAACGTGATGTGCATCCGCTTCGAGGACCTGATCAACAATCGCGATGCGACACTCCTATCCATGCTCGATGAAGTGGAGAAGGCAGGCTATGTGATTCCCACACCGCGCAAGCAGGCACTATCCGTTTTGGTCGAAGCGATACGGCCGAAGAAGAGCCATACCTTCCGCTCGGGGAAGACAGGTGGGTGGAAAGAATATTTCACTGACGAACATAAGATCCTGTTCAAGGATGTCGCGGGAGATTTGCTGGTAAAACTTGGTTATGAAGAGAATAACGATTGGTAATATCAAGATGTCTTTGCGAGGAGCGTTCGTTGCGATGAAGCAATCCCGTGGTCATAGGTTAGTTGAGATACCATCCCCTTGCGGGATTGCTTCGCTCCGCTCGCAATGACATGTCGTCAAATGTTTAACGATTTCCTCACACAACGCCTCAAACGCGGACTGGTCCGCAGGCTCAATAACCTGAAAATTGCTTCGGTTGCGCGCGATGTTGCCCGTCAGGAACCGTCGCCGAAGGGCGCGCCGGTTGTCTTCTTCAAGGCTTCCTCGGGCATCGACGACCTCTCCTGGAACAGCGGATTTCACCTGCTGGCTTCGTGGGCCTTGCGCTTGCAAGGTGTCCCGGTTGCGTATTTTGCCTGTCATTCCGGCATGAGCAAATGTGTGTTGGGAACAAATCGCGACGATCCGCATCAGGCGATGCCGTGCAGGTCATGCATCTATCAATCAAAGACATTGTATAAAGATGTTCCATCGTTAGAACGTTCAAACGATGGACGCTCCTCTGTTAACTGGTTTGGTTATCAACGTGATGAAGCACTGGCGAACGCAATTCAAAAATTATCTGTTCCTGAATTGATGAAATTCGAGTGGCAGGGCATTCCCCTTGGCCCACTGTGTTTGCCCGGACTTCGCTGGATCCTCCGTATTCATCATCTGAAGGATGACGAGAACACGCGCTATCTTTTGCGGGAGTATATATTGTCCGCGTGGAATGTGGCGGAGAAGTTCGCGGAGTTCATCGATCGGACTCAACCGAGGGCTGTCGTCGTGTTCAATGGGCAGTTCTTCCCCGAAGCGACCGCTCGATTTATTGCGCAAGAACGCGGCATCAGGGTGATCACGCATGAGGTGGGCCTGCAGCCTGCAACCGCCTATTTCACCGAAGGCCAGGCGACAGCGTACCCGATCCACATCCCCGATGAGTTTGAATTGAACGATAAACAAAACGCACAACTGGATGCCTATCTTGCCAAACGCTTCCAGGGCGATTTCACAATGGCTGGCATCAAATTCTGGGCGTCCATGAAGGGGCTCGATGAGTCGTTCTTGAAGAAGGCGTCGGAGTTCAAACAGATCGTGCCGGTCTTTACAAATGTTATTTTTGATACCAGTCAGCCGCACGCCAACACGGTCTTTGAGGATATGTTCGCATGGCTGGATCTGGTTTTGGATGTTATCAGATCACATCCTGAAACATTATTCGTGATCCGCGCACATCCCGATGAACTGCGCATACGAAAATCCAGCCGGGAAACGGTCCAGGAATGGGTGGCAAGCCGAAGCGTAGATGAAGAACCGAACGTCGTTTTTGTCAATCCAAATGAGACGTTGAGTTCATACGAGTTGATCCAGAGATCAAAGTTTGTGATGATCTATAACTCCACGATTGGGTTGGAAGCCTCGATTATGGGAGCGGCAGTGCTGTGCGCTGGTAAGGCCCGCTTTACGCAGTATCCGACGGTGTTCTTCCCGCAAAGCATTGAGGCCTACCGAGACGAACTTGAAAGATTTTTGAGAGAAGATCATGTCGAAGTCCCCGCACAATTCAAACGTAATGCACGCAGGTTTTTGTATTATCAGTTATTTCGGACATCTTTGCCGTTCAATGATTTTCTCGAGCCATCCGTGCGGACGACGCAGGCCAGGTTGAAAGCATTTACATTGAATGAGTTGTTGGAAGCAGATGCCATACAGACAATTGTAGACGGGGTGGTAAACGACGGGGATTTTCTTCTCAAGTAAGATCAAATCCGCATAATTACTGTAACTTGCAGAAGTTGTGATCTGCTGAAAAGCGGGTATGATGAAAACGGTTATTTTCAACTATACTTGCCAGAGATGGGGGGAAAAGTTATGTTTGTTGAGGAGGATCTACAATGAAACGTTATCCATATTACACAGTACTGGTATTAATTTTTGCATCGCTCGCCTGCGGTTTTCAAGGCGCAAACCCTGACGAACCTACCGTTGCCCCGGCTGAGTCAACAGAGACGCTTGCACCAACGGACACTCCGCCCGCAACAGACACCTCCACTCCACTGCCAACTGTCACTCCGGATATCGAGGCGACTGCTGCTGTCCGTGCAACGGACTCCGCTGCGGATGTTTATAGCGAATTGGATCGTTTGCTGGATAATTCTGATATATCCTATCAGGAGGGACATCTTGCCTGGCAGCAAGCCGATCAGCTGAATATCGCATTGAGCGGACCGGACATTGCAATATTGGGAGTCGATAAGGATTTAACTGCCGGAGATTTCATATTTAAATCAGATGTGACCTGGGAGGCTACCGGATTATTATTTTGCGGAGCTGTTTTCCGTTCTGAACCGAACCTTGAAGAAGGCAAACAGTATCAATTTGTCTTTTTACGGTTATCTGGATTACCTGCCTGGACGATCGAAGTACACGAATTTGGCTATTATAAAAATTCCCCAACAGATGTCAAAACATCGCAAGCATTGGATTTACGCAACGGGGCCACAAACCAGTTTGTGCTTGTGGTACAGGATGATAACTTTACACTTTATCTCAATGAAGTCCGGCAAGGCAAATATTACGACTATAGTAAACAGCGTGAAAGCGGATCGATTGGTTTTATAGGGTATCAGGATTCAGGCAGCGGGATGTGTAAATTTGAGAACTCGTGGATTTGGTCGTTGGATTAGTAATAAAACTTGGTTCGGTATTTTTTTTAATCTGATCGTTACTCTGGCTTAGTGATCAATTTTAAGGATAACGACCCCGCCTACCTCCGTTTTCGTGACATCATTTGGGAAGGTTTCCATAAATTCTTCGAAGAGTCGCAGGTCGAATGGCGTCAGGAAGAGAAAACTGACGTTGTACTTTTTGAGCAAATTTATTTTTTCTTCTGCGGATGACGATCTTGCGAATATCCTTTGCGTATCGGATATTCTTTCGTTTCTTTGTTCCGGAGTGTAATAATACATATTGGCTGGATTAGAAATTCGAAAAGTGATCAAGTCTGATTTCCAGGAAAGGCCGGGGATCAGATCGTTGAGATTTGGAGATCCGATTACATAGGCCTGGTCGGTTATTTGCTGATCCAATGCCTGTCCCGCAACTGCCAGGTCCTGGTATCTTTGTATCTTATCTCTGAATTTTTCAAGATCAGGCAGATTGTTCTCGCGCATATAGAGAAGAAACAATCCAGTAGAGATTATAGTAAGAGTTGCGAGGGCCAAATTCGGGGAGAACAGAGGGTTTTTTATAGCGAATGATTTGACGCTTTTTCTGGATCGGATGTTATCTCTAAGCATCAAGAGCACGAAAACAATGCTCAACCCATATGGAAACAACCAGACTGAGCGGGCCAACATCCTTGCATTCAGAAAATAACCAAAGATCCATCCGGTGAGTGGGAACCATGTCAGAAAACATAAGGTGAAACAGGCTAAAATGAATGGAGCAATATTTTTGTCCTGCTGTTTTAGAGCAAATAAAACGGCAAGCATCGGTATCGAGAGCCACCCCCATGCCAGGATCGATTCAGGTACGGGAATATTTTCTTGGTAAGGAAAACTCATCGTTAATATGTTGGGATTGAACCCGTAAAACGGTGTGTCACCCCATCTGGTGACCAGGCTATCTGTATCGCTTTTGTTTAGAACCACTTCCGGATCAAACGATACAGAGTCTGTTACAGGCACATCGGTAAAGCGGATCACAATTTGAGGAAGCATGATGACAATAAGAATAGCCAGTGGCATTAATTTGCCTCTGAAGTTCCGTGTTTTCCTATCAAGAAGAACAAGCATGCCTCCGATGAAAG
>DATHRQ010000362.1:0-1515 GCA_035465095.1 Anaerolineales bacterium
CGTCAGGCGGATGAGATAAGCGGGCGCCGAGGGAACGCGGCTTTGTTTTGTACTCATCCAACTGAAGCGCGGCTGCGATTTGACCTTCTTTGTAGCCGAAACAGGCGGCTCCGTCAATGCCACCACAGGTTGGGTAACAGGGTCTTCCTGCGCTTTGCGGTCTTTTTTACGCCGGCTTTGCGGCAGGTTCTGCACGCGGCTGCGCAGCAGGATGATGAGCAGGGCAAACCCGGCAAATACGATCGCGCCCATGATCAGCAGGGAACTGTACTCTGCAAGGAACGCCTGCGTGCCGCTGGGAGGATAAATGATCGTGAATGTGACCGGGATGCCGATGCTCGACTTTTTCAGGCCAAGCATATCCTCGGCTTCGACGATGATCTCGTGCTGTCCGCTTGTGTTGTATGGGGTCAGGTCCCAGACGAATTGATCGAAGGGTTCCTCCGTGTTCTCAGCCACGACCTGTCCGTCCACATACAGGGCGGTGCGGCTCAGGTCGCGCCTATGTCCATCGGGGAATTCGACGATGATCTCGATGGTCTGCTCGGCAGGCGACAATACTTCGACGTTGAATGGATCGTCGGCCGGCGCCTGACGTGTGATCTGCAAGGGCGGCGAGACGAAGATCGGGTTGGGCGGCTCGACATCGATGCTGAAGGTCCTGTCCAGAGCAGGGATGGTGACATCTGGCGTTTCGATATAGAAGCCAAGCGAATGTTCGCCGGAGGTTGTCAGTGAGGAGATGTACGTCACTTCGTAGATGTGCCGCATCGGTGCGAAATAAAAGTTCGGGTCGGGGAATTGTTCGTCCCTCGAAAAGCTGAAAAAGGAAC
This sequence comes from Anaerolineales bacterium, assembly GCA_035465095.1. Lineage (GTDB taxonomy): Bacteria > Chloroflexota > Anaerolineae > Anaerolineales > Villigracilaceae > Defluviilinea. The sequence continues at coordinate 834 of DATHRQ010000362.1, forward strand.
CGTCTGTCTGCTGGGCCAGTAATTTGAAGGCGTTCGCGCTGGGGCTGACGTTGAACTCCTCTGAATCGAGGAACCAGACGAAGACGCGCACCTTTGCCTCGACCGCCTGTTGAATGAGCGGCGCGATGGTGTTTTCTAGATTGGAGTCGTCCATGTGGGGGGTGATGAACAGGACAGCGCGTTTCATGCCGGGTTCCGGCGTGGGCGCGTTGACGGTATCCAGCGCGATGGACAGGGTTTGCAGGTTGGGCGTGGTGTTGCGGAAATCAGGCTTGAAGGAATTCAGGCTGACGAACCAGTCGTCCACGGAGGCGTGGTTGATGAGCGACCCCGATAAAGAGACCAGGCTCATGTCATCGCGCGAGTCGTCGGGCTGGGCATTCGTCCAGTTGCCCAAGGTTTCCACCACGCGCTCAAAACGGGTGACGGCGTTCGCGTCGCGAACCCCCATGGCGGGACCAGGGTTAACGGCGACCACCACCTGTACCGGCGGCGAAGCCTCCGTGATCGATGCCGCTTTGGTCTCCTGTCCGTCTTCGTAAACGGTGATGTCACCCGGTTCGAGGCCGCTGATGAATTCGCCGTTGGCGTCGTAGACATCCACAAGCGCGGAAACCTGCGGGAAGCTCGACGCGTCGATGCGCACGATCTCCGCCGAGGCGGCTGTTTGAGCGTGGACGAA
>DATHRQ010000363.1:0-4993 GCA_035465095.1 Anaerolineales bacterium
GGCATGAAAGCAATGATCCAACGCCCACTCAATTTCCGTTCGTTTCCCGGTCTATTCAATAACCTGATACGAACAAACGACCCTGGCACTGAGGTTGAAATTGTGGGCGGCCCGGCCTGCACGCGTTACGAACAAGGCGGCGCCTACCTGTGGTGGCAGATCAAACTCCCGGATGGATCGATCGGCTGGTCTGCCGAAGCCTCTGCCTTTGGGGCGTTCTATTTTATGGAACCAACGCAATAGCCGGAGTGCGTCGCACCTTTTTTAATGAGTAAATCCAACGCGAAAGTAGATTCTGATTAATAAGATTCTTCAGCCCGTTTAGTGCGACGCACCCTCCAATCCTCTCAAAAACTCCAACACCGTCTCATTAAACTCCTCCGTGTTGGACTGATGCGGCACATGCCCCGCCTGCAGGGACAGCCCTTCAGCACGGGGCATATCCTTCACCAACTTTGGGAACGACGAAGGAGTAAGTGTTTGATCGCGATCCCCCCATACGACCAGGGTCGGCAGTGTAATGGAGGGCAGATGTTCGCTCAGGTCGCCCATGGTGGCAGGGATGTTATAGACTCCCGGCGCGGTGCGCGCGTAATCCACTGCCGTCTGCGCGCGTACGTGCTCGGGCAAGGTATGCAGTACGCCTGCATTGTTTCCAAACGCAAACACACTTGTCACATCCACAAAAGCGCGGAACAGCCATTCGGGTGTGCGGCCAACGATGAAACCTCTCAGGTTTCTGCTGCTGTAGGATCGACGAAGAAAAAAAGGAAGCTGGGAACGTGAATAAAATGGACTGACGAGGATCAGGCCCCGGGTCCAGATCGAGAAGCGCCGTGCGTATTCCAGCGCAAGATATCCGCCGAGCGAGTGTCCGATAAGGATGGCGCGCTCGGTCAGGCGCAGAGACGTCATCCAATCAAGAAAATGATCGAAGACCTGGTCAACGTGATACGAGCGTGATTCGGGTTTTGGGCTGTCTCCATGCCCCAACAGGTCCAGCGCATACGTGACGCAGCCCTTCTTCGTGAGTATGGGAACCAGATCATCCCAATCGTGCAGCGAGGCGGCCACCCCGTGGATCAAGACCACCGGTCTCCCTTGGCCTGCCTGCACGAAATTGGCGACAGTTGGAATTTTAAGATTACTTTGCATCATACTTTTCATAGCGGCGGACAAGTTCGCGCCGCAGCACTTTCCCTATAAATGTCCTTGGGAATTCGTCGAGGAAGATCACGAAACGCGGCACGAGGTGCGCAGGCAGCCTGCGTTTGCAATAGGCGATGACCGCTTTCGGCGTTGGGGCCTCGCTGCCTGCGATCACAAACGCGAACGGATGTCCCGCAACGGCAGTGACAGCCACCTCTTTTACCTGCGGAATTTCGTAGATCACTTCCTCGATATCACGCGGGAAGGCGGGTTCCTTTTTGAGTTTGTCCGGGAACCACATGTCGGCTTTACGCGCAATGATGCGCACATACCCGTCTTCGTCGGCCTGGGCGACGTCACCGGTCAGCAGCCACCCGTCGTCGGTCAGGACTTCTTTCGTCGCCTGCGGATCATTCCAATATCCCATCATCACCTGCGGGCCGCGAATCGTAAGCTCGCCGATCTGACCCTGTTTCACTTTTTTCCTATGATTCGAGAGATCGACGATCTTTGCCTCAGTCGATGGCAGCGGTACACCGATCGTGCCGATCCTGCGATTGTCGTTCATGGGATTTGCGTGTGTTACGGGTGATGCCTCTGTGAGCCCATACCCTTCAACGAGACGCCCCCTGGTCAACTTCTCGAACGCCTCCTGCACCTCGACGGGCAGAGGCGCAGACCCGCTGATGCAGGCTTTGATGGAGTTGATTCCATATTTCCGCACACCGCGAAAGTTATTGATCGCAACGTACATGTTCGGCGAGCCGGGGAAGATGGTCGGTTCATATTTTCTGATCGCCTTGAGCACATCCAACGTCTGGAACTGTGTCTTCAGGATCATCGCCGCCCCCACCGAAACGGGAACGTTCATCGCCGCCGTCAAGCCATAACTATGGAAGATCGGCACAACACACAGGAATCTTTCCCGGCCCTCTTCTGCTTCAGGTAGCCAGTGACGGGTCTGCAGGGCGTTCGCCACCAGGTTGCGATGCGATAGCATGACACCCTTCGATTGCGAGGTCGTTCCGCCTGTGTATTGGATCACAGCCAGATCATCAGGCGCCACGTCAACCGTCGGCGACTTGTGACTCTTCCCACTCAACCAATCCCGCCAGCGGAGCGCATTTCGCAGTCCATAGCCGCGATTGCGCCAGCTGGAAATTAACCGCTTCGGAAGAGAAAGATAACGCGCAGGGTCGGTCAACACAATATGCGGTATGCCTGTACCTTCCTGTATTTGCTTCGCAAGCCCGGCCCAGATCGAGAGCGTCACCAACGCGCTCGCATCCGAATCCTTCACCTGCCGCACGATCTCATCCGGCTCGATGATCGGCGGGATCAACACCGCCACTGCGCCTGCCTTCATCACGCCATAGAATGCGATCACCATCTGCGGCAGGTTGGGCAGCAGCAGCACAACCCGCGCGCCCTGCCCAATTCCCTGTGAGACCAGGGCGTTCGCAAATCGATTGGCTTCATGATTCAACCTTCGATAGTTAAGGCGCGCCCCTTCAAAATATATCGCCGGCCGCAACGGAAAACGCCGAACGGCTGAACGCAGCAAATGATTCAACGGGATATTCGGCACGCTGACCGTATAGGGCACACCTGCCTCGTACTGATCCAGCCACGGACGTTCCTTTCTCAGCGCATCGCGTCCGCTTGATTTCTTTTTAATTTTAGGACGGCTGGGGGATTCCCGCCATGAACGTTGCCCTTCGTTTGAAAGGAATCGCTCCAGAGACCGATCCACCGCTTCCCGCCGCTCCAGCATGACCATATGGCCGGATACCCGTATGGCGGCCTCTTCCGCCCCCGGAATGGACTCTGTCACCTTCTCGAACAACGGACGCTCGAAAACGATATCGCGATGCCCGCGTATGATCAGTGTCGGAACTGTGATCTCTGAGAACTTATCCCAGCCCCTCCATTGCGCCATATTTTCGCTATAAAATTTTTTGAGAACGTGCGGCGGCGCATGCAGCCATGAACGTGTAAACGGACTGATTGACCTTAGCAACCATAATGGCAGGCTTAACCCAAACTTCAGGATCGGCTGAAGTTTGAACTCGCCCGCTGTCGCAATCAAGACCAATTTTTCGACCCGATCGGGGTTCTTCAGGGCATATTCCGTGACGATCGCGCCGCCAAATGAATGCCCCACCAGAACGATCTTTCCCTTGACCTTTAACAAGACCAGCGCCGTTTCCAGGTCTTCCAGCATCTGCGGCATATCGTAGCCAGCGGCAGGCCTGTCGGAGAGCCCATGTCCGCGCAGGTCCAGCGCGATGACGCGGTTTTCCACCGCGAACTTCTGCATCTGATATTTCCATTGTGCCGCTTCGCCGCCGAATCCGTGGATGAAAACGAATGTCCGCTGGGGGCGATCCGGCGAAATATCGATCGCCGAAAGCCTCACCAGCGGATTTGTGGAAACGCGCACCTCATGACGATACAGGTCAAGGTCTATGTCCATGCAGGGAGTTTAGCATGAGGCAGGCGGGCGTGTCAATTTATTAAAAAGAACCCGCGCTGGATGTGATCCAGCGCGGGTTTGACGTGTGTCCATGGGGGGAGATGAAGGTTACCCAGACACATGCCTACACAGTACTCGTCATCGAAGGATGATTTGAATAAGCCCCAGAGCGCCCAAGATGAAAACGATGAGTTTCGGTAACTTTGAAAGAAGGCTGGTCTTCGATGCGCCCGATCTATAATAAGACTGGCTCATCATGCCTTCGTTCCTGAGGTTGTTAAGTTTTTCACTGGCTTTTGATTCGTAGAATGACTGGTTCATGGTTATTTCTCCTTATTTTGAACAGGTTCGATAATTCGACAGCAGATCGATTAATCCACCATCCATGCCGGTGGGGCCATCCTCTGTGTACGTCACCCACCCCAGCCCTTCAACATACTCGTTATGAATGGAGGAGCGGGATGGCAGACTGGCACAAGACGGTTCCGAAGAGATTTTTTGGAGTGAAACAACTGCTGTCGTGGCAACTGCTTCTCGAACAGTGAGCCCGATTACGAGTAATAGGGCAATGGCTACGATGATATTGAACAATCGATTGACTTTCATTGCGTCTCCTTTCGTAGGTTGAGCGGACGTTTATTTGCCCGGTTTCATGTATATCCACTTTAGCATCTGACCTCTTGCATAACTCGTCCAAACTTGACAAAATTCCCCAAGTTACCTGGATTAGTCGAATATCGTATAAAATGGTGTTGGATCGAGTGAAAGGAGCAAATAATGCCTCTCTCCATCCCTTCCTCCACTCTCGAAAAATTCACAACATTCGGAGATCTGTTGCGATTCCTGCGCCGCCGCGTCAGCATCACGCAACTGGAACTGGCAACCGCTGTCGGCTATAGTGACACACAGATCAGCCGTCTCGAACAGAATCAACGCCCCCCTGACATCCCCACCATCGAAGCACGCTTCCTGTCCGCCCTGGATATCGAGGATGAACACAAGGTTATCGAAAGACTCTTGGACCTGGCTGCCAATGTGCGGCGCGAGGATCTGACCGCAAACCTAACGGAACGTGTCTTTTCCATGACGTCAACTGGCCCCCCCATCGGGGCACGTTTTCTGGCTGTGGTGGGAGCATCGGGAAGCGGCAAGTCCTCTCTCGTCCGCGCAGGCTTGATCCCTTCTCTACGCTGGAATGAAAAATCCGCCGACTGGCAGTTTCATGTGATCACGCCCACAGCACATCCATTGGAAAGTCTGGCGACCAGCATCACACTGGAAACCCCTTCTGTTACGTCCACCGCCACTCTCATTGATGATCTTGCCCAGGACGATAGAACCCTGCATCTCTTTGCGAAGCGCAAACTG
>DATHRQ010000364.1:0-7259 GCA_035465095.1 Anaerolineales bacterium
CATTAATCCGACGCCGCTGGCCACCACCCATCGAAACAGAAAACTTCGAGTGAGATGTAAACGATCAACTTTCATCAGAATTCTCCTTTGAATTCAACACCTTCTGCATGGCCTCTAAATCATGAGGTTCATCCTATTTTATTGAGACAGTACTATTTGGTCATGAGGCACTTGCCTCAAATAAAACGGGAATTTAAAAACAAAAACCAGGAAGAATTCCCGGTTTGGAAAGGTATTTTAGCTATATATTACGGTAACAAAACCCCGCTGGCAATTTGTCAGCGTGGCAAGGGTGGAAATAGATTAAGGTCTGAAATCAGACGGTAGCCCTTGAGGCGATACCAAGGGTGGTGAAGAGCAGTCCGGCAACCCAGAAGATAGGTCCCAAAATACCGGGGAACAGGGCGACGTGCCCCGGCAAAAGGACGAAGACGACGAAGCCAATATCGGCGGCGCTGACCACGATCAGGTTGAGCCAGTACCCCAGCAGGTCGTTCCTCCAGTTATATTTGATCGCAACGCCAATGGCAAAGAGTGCGAAAAACAACAGGTCCCAGGCTCCCTGGTTGAGCTTTGCCGGCACCAGCCCGGGTTCTATACTTCCTGCAAGCGTGGTTTCCTGGAAGGCCGCCAGGATGTGGAGCAGGCCCCAGATGATGTACGAAACGGCTCCGAGTCTTGCAAACGTCATGGTTGCTCTCCTTTTGATTGGTGCTGAATAACCATTTCTTCCATATGCTTTTATGTATCGATTGCAAACAACATCAATTCTTCGTTGTCACCCTCCAGTTTTACCATCTTTTCAAATTTTAGACCGATTCTCTCCAACACGCGGACGGAGCCCCGGTTTTCCTTGAGCGTGATCGCCACGATACGCTTCAACTTCCTGACCTTCAGCCCGTATTCCAAAACCCCAAGCGCGGACTCCACTGCATAGCCTTTCTGCCAAAACTTGGGCAGAAAGGCATACCCGATATCGACATCTTCGAGCGTATCGCGTTTTATCAGCCCGCACATGCCGATGGATTCACCTGTCTCTTTGAGTATCACCAGGTTCAAACCAAACCCGTTCTTTTCGTAACTGGCAATTGGACCTTTGGTGATGTAAGATTCGGCATCCGCAATTGTGCGAACATTCCTGTCGCCGATATTTTGAATGAACGAAGGATCATTCAATAACTCAAGTATGAATGGCGCATCATTTATCGTTAGATGACGAATGTAAAGCCGCTCTGTTTCGAGCGTGTTGGATGAGTTGTTTATCTTCATCAGTGGCTAATTATTTATGTCACTTGCGATAGGATGAAGACTTTTATTCTTCTTCAGATACATCCGGGACCACAGGGGTTGGGATTACCTCAACTGGATCGGGCAATTTCTTTACCCTCGGACGCCGGGTGCGGCGCGCTTTTGCCGGGATCAAGTCGCGTATATTTTCAAGTTTGCCGAAGCAAAGTAAACGATCTCCCGCTTCGAGAACCCGTTGCTCCCTGGGGTTGGGAATGACCGTCGTGCCGTGATACAGGGTCAGGACGTTGATATCGTTTTCACGCAGGCCGGATTCGCCGATCGAGGAGCCGACATATCTTGAGCCTTCAGGGATATGGATCTCGGTGATCCCATATCCTCTGCTGACTGTTAACCGTTGCCGCAGGTCGATCTCGGGGAAGTTCACCTGGGCGGCAATATAGTCGATTATGGCTCCGGCGATGTCAAGTTGTGTGCAGCCTTCGATACCCTCCATGCCCGGTGAAGAGTTAACCTCCACCACCTGCGGCCCATCCCTGGCTTCAAGCAGATCGACCCCGGCCACGCGTAACCCCATGATCTGAGCAGCGCGGATCGCGGTCTCCCGATACGAGTCTTCCAGATCGACCGGCTCAGTAAGCCCTCCGCGATGGACATTGCTGCGGAATTCCTGTCCCTGCGCAACCCGGCGCATGGAGGCCACCACCCGGTCGCCGACAACGATGGCGCGGATGTCGCGACCCTTGCTCTCTGCCACGAATTTTTGAATTAAAACATTTTGCTTTTGACTTTGCAGCAGTTCGATGATCGCTTCGGCCGATTTCACAGTCTCGGCCAACAGCACTCCGATCCCCTGGGTGCCTTCCAAAAGTTTGATAATAACCGGTGCGCCTCCAACCCGTTCGATGGCCGGGAGCACATCCTTTTTGTTGCGCACAAAAGCCGTTTGAGGAATACCGATCTGATGCCGGCTGAGGATCTGCAGGCTGCGCAGCTTATCACGCGAGTTGGAAATACCTGCGGCTGAGTTGGCTGAGAAAATATCCATTTGTTCGAATTGACGCACGACGGCTGTCCCAAAATAGGAAATGGAGGCTCCAATGCGCGGTAATATGGCGTCATAGTCTTCGAGCTGTTTTTGCGAATAGTAAAGATCCGGCACGCCTTCTTCGAGGTCGATCGCGAATTTGAGGGTGTTCAAAACCCTTACCGTATGCCCACGCTGCAAGGCGGCCTCGCGAAAGCGTCTCGTACTGTAACAGTTTGGGCTGCAAGACAGGATTCCTAACTTCATACTTGCTCCTTACACGGCCATCGCTGACCAATTTTTTGGTTATTATTTGTTCTTTTTGGGTTTGCCGCCAAAATATGAATTTCCTGCATCGACAAGGAAGCGGCCGCGGAATGCCTCGCGCCCCAAAAGCATTCTAAATCCCATTTTATCGCGGCTGGCAAGGGTCAATTCGACCGGCCAGGTAATACCGAGTAACTTCAACTGCGTTGTGACCACGGGACGTCTGGTTGCCTTACCACTGGAACTGCGCACGGATCTATACTCGATGACTCTGGCCTCGACAGCCACCGTCACATCCCTGTTGCGCTGAACAGGATGAACTATAAATCGGACCCATTTTTCACCATCCCGTTCGAATTCGCGCAGGTTGTATGCGTGCAGAGAGGAAGATCGCGCGCCGGTATCGACCTTGACCTTGATCGCCTCGATTCCAAATTCTGGAAGCCCGACCCATTCACGCCAACCGATTATGGGTAAATCGGCTCGCCTCTTTTTTACCATTTTAACTTTACCTGAAAAACGTAAAAGGAAATGTCTGTTTTCCTTGCTTCAGATAGTGTCATCCTGAAGTTCTCCTTATTAAAATAAATCGTCGTTCCGCTTTTACAACTGCTGGATGGCCCTTTATGGCGAAGCCGTAACCGAGGGAGTCAACGTCACCGCCGAGAGGTTGATCTGCGGAATCCAGCCGATGCGGCCGTCCTTGTCCATGACTTCGAGCCAGACGAGTCCGTCAAAGACTTCGATGCCGTAGAGCACGGTGATGTAATCTCCGCTGCGGAGCTTGCCGATGGAAGGCCCGCCGGGGATTTGGACGAGGTCGAGGACACGTCCATTTGTGTTCGAAATGCGCGCGATGGACGGGGTGGCTGTAAAAGTTGGGGGAACGGGAGTGGCGCTGGGTGTGGTGGTGAAAGTCGAGGTTGGGGTGGAAGTGGAAGTTGACGTACGCGTAACAGGCGTCGGGGTGGAAGTGAACGTGGGTGTAACGGTCAGCGTGGGCGGGATATGCGGGTCCAGTTTCGATGCGAATATCTGATTGACAATGATCGAGACCGGTTTTTGAAGCTGCAAAGCGATATCCTGCTGCATCTGGTCGACCTCTTCATAACGCAGCGGTTCAGACTTACGGATGAGCAGTGTGATGTGGAGCGTTTCGTCCAGCCTGGCAATATCGACGTTGGCGAGTTCGGCATCGAGGGGAGGCATTTCCGCCTTGATTATGTCCTCGATCAATATGTTTTCGCTTGCATCGCGGAAGAACTGCACGCTCAACCAGGTAAGCGGAATCAATAGGATGACCGTGAGAATCGCCGTGATCACTAACGCACGCGGGACAATGCGCCCATCCTCGCGCCTGACCGAAAACCCGACCGCCGAGAAGACCAGCATGGCTGCAAAGGCGATCGTGACTGCGTTGGTGATGAAGAGCAGCAGCGCGCCGCCGGCCACATCCCAGCGTCCCATGGCGATGCCGACACCAACCGTGCATAACGGGGGCATGAGTGCTGTGGCAATGGCAACACCCGGCAGTGCCGCCGAGATCGATGGCATGGCGAGCGCGAAGGCGGCAGCCATACCGCCGGCCAGTGCGATGGTCAGGTCTATGGGGGTTGGGCGGGTGCGCGCCAGAACTTCGCTCGGCATTTCCTGCAGAGGCAGAAAAGGAAGCAGATGGTTGAACAGCGTCAGAATGGTCGCGATCAGGATGGCGACCACTGCGCCGCGTGCCAAAGCGATGCCCGCATTGCGAAAAAATATTGCATCCCCGGTCAGGGAGGCCAGCCCCAGCCCGAGGATGGGGGACATGAGCGGAGCGACGAGCATGGCGCCGATGATGACAGCCGGGGAATTGATCAATAAGCCTGCGGTGGCGATGACGGAGGATAGCACAACCAGCAGGAAGAAATCGAAATCGGGATGCGATGAGTCGCGCAGTTGGATGGTCACTTCCGCGCGGCGTTCACGCGTGACCGGTTTTACGATGCGGCGGAACAGATGCCTCAACAATATGCGGCGTGACGGTTTGGCTGGTTTGGGCAGACTCATGGTGCAATTCTACCTTATTCGACACCTTGCAAAAATAAACAAGATCAGCCCTCGAGAGCATAGGAATAACACTTAAAATTCAGATACTTAGGATCTATATGCATAATCCTTTCGACATGTCATTCTCCCGAAGGGACACCGCTTCGGGACGGTGTGAGGAGCAACGCGACTGACACTTGCGCCTGTGCACAAGTGCGGGTGAGAATCTCGAATTTTGCCTGAAAGAGAGACTCTTCGCTTCGCTCAAAGTGGCATAATCTTAATTTGCATACACATCCTGGTTAACTTAAGTTATTTGCCAAACAACGAAAAAGAAACGATTTTTATTCCAAATAACGCTATAATGCTTGCGTATGAGTTCCGTTAGCGTTCCCATCAGTTCAAATAAACATCCGAACATGCGTCCCATAAGCATGTTCCGGGATCTGCCTGCCGTGGCAGACCTGATCGAATTGTGCTTTGCCGAGTCGATGGACCGCGACGGTCGACGTTACATTGCAGATATGCGCCGCGCCAGCCGCGACAACAGTTTTCTACAATGGGCGTCCAACATGACCGAAACCGCGTCCCTGCCGCTGACGGGTTTTGTATGGGAGGAAAACGGGCGTATCGTTGGGAACGCCAGCCTCATCCCCTTCCGGGATAAGGGTAAACGTATCTATTTGATCGCAAACATTGCCGTGCATCCTGATTTTCGCCGGCGCGGTATCGGGCGCATGCTCACCCAGCGCGCCATGCAGTATGGGTGGGACAAAAGATCTTCCGCGCTCTGGCTCCACGTGCGGGATGACAATCCCGGCGCTATCAAACTGTATGCCGACCTGGGTTTTCGGGAGGTCGCCCGCCGCACCAATTGGACGGCAAATCCTGACTCGCTCCTGCCCCGTCCGGAAACCGATATACAGATCGTGACACGCCATGCGCGCTTTTGGCCCCAGCAGCGGGAATGGCTTCGCCGCCTCCACCCTGAAGCTTTGAGCTGGTACCGCGGCTTCAACATCAACACCCTGCGGCCCGGATTCCTTAACTGGCTGTACAGGATGTTCGTGGACGCACACATCAGGCAATGGGCTGCCGTGCATAACGACAAACTGCTTGCGACACTGGCACACACATCGACCATCGGCAGGTCCGATTCGCTGATCGCTGCCACTCCTGCGGTAAACGCTGATGACGAAGTACATTCCCAGGCGCTGGCCCAACTACTCATTCATGCACGGCGCGTTGTTTCCAAACACACAAAACTATCCTTGGAATATCCCGGCGGGGAAATGACGGATATCTTTACCCTGGCAGGGTTCACCAAACGCCGCACATTGATATGGATGCGTGCCGAGTCTGCAACCTGATTTCAGTTTTTACGTAAATAAGATAACAATCACTTATATTTGAAGAGGAGAAAATGACCAAATTCATTCTACGTTTGCTAATCAACGCGGTCGGCCTGTTTCTGGCAGTGCAGATCGTGCCCGGTATCAACCTGGAAGGTGATATATCTTCACTTCTATGGCTGGCACTTATCTTCGGGCTCGTGAATGCGCTGGTCCGGCCAGCTTTGCAGCTTATGACATGCGCACTGATCATTCTCACGCTGGGGCTTTTCACGCTGGTCATCAACACCTTCCTGTTCTGGTTGACAAGCGTCATCGGTCAATCAGTTGGGATCGCATTGATCATCAACGACCCTGTCTGGTGGAACGCCTTCCTCGGCGGGCTGATCGTCAGCATCGTGAGCGTTGTGATGACGATGATCTTGAAGGACGAATTAAAGGGTTAGTAAAAGTTCTACAACGAAACAGAAAGAGGCTTGCCATGGCAAGCCTCTTTCTTGTTTAACTGCTTCCGCTCTTAGTGGAGCGATAGCGTAGTCGAAGAGTGGTTCGCAAGGAGGATCCCCCGTTTTATATTTTGTTGTCGATTATTTATGCTTCAACCCCGGCAAGCCGCCTGCCTCACCGGCCATCTGCACCCCGCGGACGATCGCCTGTGCCATGACCTCCGCAGCGAACGCGCCCACAGAGGTCACGTCCGCTTTACGATTGCCCGTGGAGAGGGCAAAGATCACGTCGCCGTCGAGCATGGTGTGTGCGGGGCGTATCGTTCTGGCGATTCCATCCTGTGCCATTTGAGCGACCTTGGCGGCCTGCGCCTTCGTCAGTTTGGCATTCGTAGCTACAGCGCCGATCACGGTATTTGCATGTGCTACATGGTTTATAGAACGCCTGCCGACCGGCTTCTTCATCATTGCAAGGGTATCGGCAAAATATTCCCTGCCGCCCACGCGTGCCGGACCGACCTTCCCGGACCTAAGTCCCGCGACCAATTCGTTTGAGTTTGGATCGACTACATCGCCCCAGGCGTTGACGGCTGCAAGCGCGCCGACCACCACGCCCCCGCCGATGTCCATGCTGGCGGTTCCCTCTCCCGATTTCATGCTCAGTGCAGCCCCAAACATTTTCCCCACCGATGCCCCCGTCCCTGCGCCGACGATTCCCTCGGCGGGTTTGCCGGAGGAGGCTGAAGCGGCGGCTTCATATCCCATGGCGGAATCAGGCCGAACGTCTGCCTGACCGACTCCCAGATCGTAGAGGATCGCCGCAGGGACGATGGGAACCTTGGCCAGGCCGGTAGTGAATCCGATTTTCTGCTCTTCGAGATATTTCATCAC
>DATHRQ010000365.1:0-9457 GCA_035465095.1 Anaerolineales bacterium
ATCGGTGACATCGGGTTGAAGAGATTCCTCCTGTTGTCCCCCGTCAGGTTCATCAACAGCCGCCTCGGGCTGGGATTCAGCCTCATGTTCCGTATCAATTGCCGGCGGGGCAGGAGGCGGAGTCGGTTCGTCTGATAAAGGCTCTATGGATTGAGCATCCAATGGACTGGTTGAATCGGCAGGCCCGATAATTTCATCTGCAGGTTCTGGAGACGAACGAACGTCTTCGAGTATTTGATCGATATCCAACCCCAGATATTCGGCATAGTTGCGCAGGTAACCGCGCGCCTGCACGGGCGAAGGCATGGATGAGAGGTCATCCAGTTCCAACGCACGAAGGTAAGACACACGGATGCGCGTGTCTTCAAACACTTTATCGAGTGTAAGCTTCTTTTCTTCGCGCGCAGTTTTTAGTCTCTGACCAATGGTCTGCATAACAGTAAACAAAACATCACCAGCACCCCATCGAACGGGAATGAACTGGTGATGTCATTGTCGTGATTCTCTGGGTTAGGCTTCTTTGGTTTCAGCCGTCTCGTCGGCGGCTTCAGCTTCCGTATCAGCTTCGGCGGGTGTTTCGACTTCGGTTTCAGCGGGCACTTCAGCCTCGGCGGACGTCTCACCTTCAGCCTCAGTTTCGTCTTCTTCGACAGAGGCCTCAACGGCCGTTTCATCCACTGGAACTTGCGGCTGTTCGATTTCTATTACTTCTTCTTCGATCGCTTCACCTTCGCGGTGGACGATGATCTTGATCTCTGGCACCAGATCCACCGTGAGACGGATGTTGGCCGTATGTTCGCCCAGGTTGCGGATCGGCTGCATATCGACCTGATGCTTCTTGATCTCGAAACGGGTCTCCTCAGAGAGCGCGGCCGCCACATCCTGCGTGGTAACGGAGCCGTAAAGTTTGCCCGTATCGCCGGCTTTGGCGCCGAAGGTAAGAACAACATCCTTGATCTGATCGGCCAGCCCCTGGAGTTCAGCGTTCTCTTTGGCGCGTCGGATCTCAGCCTGTTTGCGGATCTTCTCGACCTGCTTGAGCGCGCCCGCTGTGGCGATCACCGCCAACCCCTGCGGGAGCAGGAAGTTGCGGCCGTATCCGTCGGCAACTTTTTTGACGTCGCCGGCATGCCCCAATTTGTAAACGTCCTTGATAAGCATTACTTTCATTATTCAAGCCCTTTCGTACTTTGGATTTTTATTAAGCGAAGGGTACTACGCTCAGCGGGGTATTCTACCATAGGATTTTGGGTTGAAGGTTCAAGGCTTAAGATCGCAAATTGGCTTTTGAATAACGATTTTCAACCTGCAACTTTCCACTCTAGACGGGTTTTTCCAACAGATCCATATATGCCCCCTGCAGCAGATCGCTTCTTTCCACGCCCAGGCTTGCCATCAGGCCTTCGGCAATTTCCTGCCCTTCGGCATCTTCCTGCCCATCCCTCATGACGACTTCCAACTCTATATATTGACCCAGTCCCTCGACATCGTCCAGGTGAATGCGCGTCTGCCCGATAAGATAAAGGTAACGTGTCTTTTTTACCACGCCGCGAATCCCATAGGAAAGTTCGAGCACCCGCTTTAAATTCCCAGGGTCAGCCGTTTCTGCGATGTGATACTCGGACCGCTTCGGCCCCTCCTGATCTGGGCGTGTGTAATAGATCAGTTGTCCGTGGTCGGGCGCAAGGATGCGCAACTTCAATCGTCCCTGGGGAACGTTGAAGAATATATCCTCCTGCGGAATAACTTCCGCCGATGAATCGCTGAGATTTTCAGCCCGTGCTTTCAGTCCCTCAAAATCACCCACCCGGGCCTTGATCTCGATGTTGGACGGCATTGAATATTATTCTGAAATACCGCGATCAGGGACAGGCAGCATCAAAACGGGAAGATCGGTGTTATTGACCACCTCCTCCGCCACACTGCCCATCAGGATCAGGTCCAGGTTGCCGCGTCCGCGCGAGGTGAGCATGATCATATCCACTTCTTCCTCTTGGCTGACTTGCACGATCATGCGCGCGGGTATGGAACCTTTTACCAGGGTACGGACCTTGATGCGTTCTTCACGCAGGGAACGGGCGACCGCCTTTAGGAATTTTTGAATATTGGTCTCTGCTTTACGGCGGATTTTCTCGACGACTTCCGAGGCTGCGCGGTAGTCCTGCACCTCAGGCACGGCAGGCACACTCATCAACAACAATTCACTGCCGAAAACCTTTGCAAAAAGGCGTGCGTAGGGCAGTATACGTTCTGAATAGGTCGAACCATCCAACGCGACCTGAATCCGTTTTATGGACGGGTTTGGTACATATCCTTCTTCCCGATATTTGACCAGCAGGATCGGCAGGTCTATCATCCGCACCAGTTTTCTCGAGACGCCGCCGCTCAACCAGTGAGGTTGTCCCGATTTGCCGCGAGTGGTGGTTATGACCAGATCGATGGCATTTTCGGCGATATATTCGCGGGTTGCATCCGCAATATGACCGGGTCGCACAACAACGCGGACGTTGAACCCCTCCGCTGTCAACTCTTTTGCCACCTTGTTGAGGTAGGTCTTCCGCGCCCGTTCGGTCTTCTTAAATTCCTTCCTGAAGGCCTCTGTACTGTCCTTGACGGACGCCAGCAGGGTAATATTTGCCTTCGTTGTACGGGCAACCTCCCTTGCAAGCGGAAGCGCCTGTGCAGCGGGCTCCGACCCATCGAGCAGGACAACTATATTATCAATGGTGACCATATCCACCCGCCAACTGCTCTTTTCCTTGGGATCGGGTTGCCAGGCAACCTCCACTTTATCGTTACCGTTTGAAAGCACCGGTATTCTGGGCTTGACCGGCATTTGGCCAAAACCAAAGCCTGCCAGTTGGGCAGCGTCCAATTGACCAAGATAATCCATCTCCGGGTCGGGGGCGCCCATACGATTGCGGAAGTATGTAAATGCCACGTAGATGATCGGGATGAACAATAAATATGTCCATGCACCTTCGAAGAAGCGCTCTTGAAAAATAATGAGTGTGGCACTCGTTGTCAGGAGCGAGGCAACAACCGTCCCGAGGATAAGAAGCGCGGTCGTCACAACAAATTTCTCACGCACCTCACGCACGAGTCGTTTCGTCACCGCCCAGCCTGTCATGCTCAATAGAATGAAGACACCGGCCGCATAGATGGCAAGATAGGTTTCTTCATGTGTACCGAAAAACAGGAAACAGATGCTGACGATACCCACTTCGATCCATACGGGCTTGTCTGCCACTTGAAATTTATTCGGTTCGCCGATCAAAGGCGGGAGATACTTACGTTCCTTCAACCCCAAAGCCAGGTTCTGCAAACCCTGTGCGCTGGCTGCCGAAGCGGACATCAACACAGCGATACCGACCAACGTCCCAATATAGGGAAGCGGCTGAGGCAGGAGATGATCCATCGTTTGCGTGAACACAGAAACTTCCGTGTTCAACGGATCAGCGATTTGGAAAATAACCGGGCCTACGATAAGCATGGTCGCGGCAGTCGTACCCATGATAATCAGCAAGCTGTAAAATGCCTTGTTGCTTTTTTGGGTCGGTGTGCCCTCATAGGCAGCAACAAGATTTGCGAAGACCTCCACGCCAGTCATCACCGCCAGAATGCGCACATACCCGCCCAGCGTGTAATGAAAGTTCTGCGGGCTGAACGCTTCCAAATTGAAATCGGGAAGGTGAAATCCATGTTTGATGATTGCTGCGATGATCATGGCCCACAAAAGCGCCAAGACCCCTGCCGTGGCAGGGCCAAAAGCGCGCGCCGCCATCTTCGGTCCGCGGTTGACCAGCCAGCCGGTGAACACACTCAAAACGATGGCTGTTACTGTCCGATACGAGAGAAAATGAAACCCGCCGATCGAATCGTTCAGCACAGGAATGCGATCGGCAATGAACGTGACCATGGCCGCCATGCTGACCAGGAACGTCAATGTGTATTCGATGAACGTGATGGCCGCGTTGACCTTGACCGCCCATCCCCCGAATTCCTCCTCGCTCAAACCGCTGCCACCGCTGCCGTCTGTCACCCACTGCATCACGAGACGATACATGGCAGAAACCACTGCGATCGTGACGACCACAAGCCAGACTGATGCGCCAAAAGTAACCTGCGCCACCCCGGCCACGACGATCAATTTTAGAAATGGACCAAATACATAAAGTGGTGATGTTGCGGGATCCCCACCGCCTGCCAATGCCCCCTCGATGGAATTTTTCAATTTATGCGATATATGCGCCAACGTTTCTTTCCTTTCAAAATCAAGCGAAAAGCATTGTACCCTCCTTTTGACACACGGACAATATCAGGGCATCGGATTTACGATCACACGATATCAATTAATATTCATGAACCCAAACATACGGAACATGCCGCGCATCATTTTGTGAGCAAAGTCTGGATCGAGGAATTGATTCGGGCATGACCCTGGAATGACCGCAATGCCATTGGCCTTACACATCTCCACCGCCTCCTGTGAGACGCTGGTCGTGCCCGCCGCCAAACCAGGTTTGGTGCCCATCATGCAGTGCATCCAGATGTTCTTTACACCCAGCTCCACACATTCCTGAACGATCTGATCTGTCACCTTGGGATTCGCAAAGATAAAGACTGCATCGGGTTTCTCAGGGATGGATTTCAGATCAGGATAACAGGTCGCGCCATCATACGTTGCCATCCGTGGACTGACCGGATAGACCTGATAACCGCCTTCCTTAAACCTTTGGTAAGCCATATTACAGCCTGTATCGCGTTTATCGGAAACACCCACAACTGCTATTCTTTTTTGTGCGAGAAAGTCCTGCACCATGGTATCGATTTTTGCCATAAGATTACTCCTGTGGATTCACTTTACATCATAGAAATTATAGGCAAGTCACCTCCCCACTACAAGATGACGAACATCACGAAATCATCCCGTATTCCTCAACCCCGCAGCGATGCCATTGATCGTAACGCCGATCACCTCGCGGATGGAATGGGCTTCATCACTCTCGGCGTCCTTCAATCCGCGTATACGCTGCAGCATTTCCACCTGAATGTAATTCAACGGATCAACATACGGATTGCGCAAATGGACCGAGTTCTGTGTCACAGGTTCGGCTTCGAGCAGGTTCGTATGACCGCTGATCGACAGGACAGCGTCGTGTGTGCGTTCGTATTCGGCAAGGACAGTATCGAAGATATCTTTTGCCAGTTTCTTATCAGGCACAAGGTCGACATATAAGGACGCGATCTCCATATCCGCCTTGATGAGGGACATCTCTGTATTATCGAGCATGGATTTAAAGAATGACCAACCCTGATACATTTCACGCAGCAATTCAATACTGTCTGCAGATTCAAGTGCGGAGCCGAGGCCGAACCAACCCGGCAGATTGAAACGACTCTGCATCCACGAGAAGACCCAGGGAATGGCGCGGATCTTGGTCACCTCTCCGCTTTTGGCGCGCGCAGCAGGACGTGAGCCAATATGCATGCGTTTGATCTCGTCCAATGGCGTGGCCGCCCCCCAGAAATCGATAAAGCCAGGCGTTTCATATACAAGTCCGCGATAGACCCTGCGCGCGGTCATGGACATTGAATCCATTTCTGTGCGCCATCTTTGATCTATTTCATTCTCCCTTTTAGCGGGAGAGGAAGCCATCAACACCGCATGGACGATCTGTTCCAGATGCCGATGTGCAAGTTTGGGATTGGAATAGCGTGCGGCAATCGTCTCACCCTGTTCTGTGATGCGAAAACGCCCATTGACGGTGCCTGTTGGCTGGGCGCGGATGGCGCGGTTGGCGGGTCCTCCGCCGCGTGCAATCGTCCCACCGCGGCCGTGGAAAAGGGTCAGTGTGATGTCATGCTTGTGTGCCACTTTCGCAATATCTTCCTGACCCTGATACAACGACCAATTTGCTGTCAGGTAGCCGCCGTCCTTATTGCTGTCGGAGTATCCGATCATCACGATCTGTTCATCTTTGCAGGTCGCAAGATGCTTGCGATACAGAGGCAACGTAAACATTTCCTCAAGCACAGACGGAGCAGACTGCAAATCGTCTATTGTTTCGAACAATGGGACGATCTGCATGCCCTGATCACATCCCGTCCAGCGTGCGAGCAGCAATACGCTCAGCACATCGGCAGCTGATCGGCACATGGAAATGACAACAGGCCCCAACAGTTCAGCACCATATACATCCCGCACACGTGTTATCAGTTGAAAGAGTGCAAAGGTCTCAGCTGAAGGTTGTGTAACGCCTGGATGGTCTGCAAGTTCGGGCAGGGGATTCGATAATAATTCGACCAATAAGGAGAGACGTTCTTCATCGGGCATACCCATGAAGTCGTTGGTGATATTCAGCGCGCGCAGCGTTTCATCGACCACAGTATTGTAGCGGCTTGACTCCTCACGGATATCCAGGCGCATGGCCTGCAATCCAAATATCTGCAATTGCTGACGGATTTTTCTGATTTCATTCTGTGATAAGGAAGCGGGTAAAGTTGACGCGATCAGGTTTATCGGATCGAGCAAATCATCCACATGGATGCGAGCCTGATGCGGCATGCGCCCGAGCAGGCGCGCGGTCATGTCATCATTGGACGCTTCGGCCAGATCAGCTGCAAGCAGTGAGAGCACCAGGCGATAGGGTTCAGCCGCATAACGCTTTTCAATATATTTAACATGCGGTGGAAGCGGCCGGCGCGATTCGATCCATGCGGTAAGTTCCGGCAAAGCGGGCAGTCGTTCACTGCTCATGCTCAGGCGGCGCGCAAGACCCTGAACGGTGCGGCGATGACTTTCGACTGCCAGACCACGATGCAGGCGCAGCGTTTCAGCTGTCACTTTATGGGTCACGTTGGGGTTGCCGTCGCGGTCGCCGCCCATCCATGAGGCCAGAGAAAGCCAGTCCGAAGGCGATGCAACTTCGGGGTAGTGCGAAGCGAGTGCTTCATCCAGGTCTACATATAACGCGGGAAGCGTATCCCAAAAAACAGATTCGACAAAATGCAGGCCTGTGCGCACCTCATCCGTAACGGTAGGCCTGACGGTGCGCGTGCGGTCGGTGAGCCACAACCCGACCACCTCTGCGCGGATCGATGCAAGAGTCTGCTCGCGCTCACGCGGCGTCAGCTGATTGTTCGCAAGATAATCGAGAGAGCGTGCCACGCGCTGCAGTTTCGATACCACGGTTCTTCTGCGTGATTCGGTCGGGTGCGCCGTGAGCACAAGTTCCATTGACAAACGATCAAGTAAGGATTGCATTTGCGCAGATGTTACGCCTGACTTTTTCAGCGCAGCGATGGCGCTGCCAACGGATTCGCTCAGCGGCGCCGGATGCTTCTCCATTTCACGCTCGCGCAATTGTTGTACGCGATGATATTCCTCGGCAAGGTTGACAAGATCGAAATAAGTTGTGAATGCAGATGAAACAGCGCGCGCCTCATCGATGCTTAACGCTTCGACCTCAGCCTCAAGCTGCTTCGCCGCTTCAGCATTTCCCGCCCGACGATCCTTTGCGGCAAGGCGAATGCGTTCCTCCGTTTCAAACAGGACGGATGATTCAAGTTCGGTGATAACCTCGCCCAGCATGTCACCCAACAAACGAATGGCAGTTGAAAGTTCCATAAAAGTTTCCTTGATATTGATGATACCTTAGAATACCGACTGTCTCATTATAATAACTGAAATGAATATCCAAGATTCCTATAACAATTGGTCGGACATCTACGATACAGACGCCAACCTGACGCGCGATCTTGATGCGAAGATAACGAGGGTACTGCTTGCCAACCAACATTTTGATTCCATCCTTGAGCTGGGATGCGGCACAGGCAAGAACACAGAGTACTTCGCAAAGATCGGATCTACCGTCCATGCGCTTGATTTTTCTAAGAGGATGATCCAGAAAGCGAAAGAAAAAGTGAAAGCAAAGAACGTCCGCTTTGAGATGGCGGATTTGACCAAACGCTGGAATTCCGCAGACGATGCCTACGACCTCATCACCTGCAATCTCGTTCTGGAGCACATCGAAGACCTGTCGCACATCTTCGCTGAAGCCGCGCGGGTGCTGAAACCGAATAGAAAATTCCTTGTCAACGAATTGCATCCATTCAAACAATATGGCGGGTCAAAAGCGAGGTTTGAGAGTTCAAACGGAATCATCGAAGTGGATGCGTTCGTACATCATGTTTCTGAGTTCATAAATGCCGCATCAGAAAATGGATTGAAGCTGGCAAAATTGAATGAATACTGGCACAAAGAGGATGAGGGCAGGTCTCCAAGGTTGGTATCATTCATGTTCGAGAAGTACTTGGGATAATATTTTTCTTACAAAATTCTTATCGTTAAGCTTATCTATTCAATATAAAATTTGATGTGACATGCTTATACAGGAGGCAACCATGACCAAGAAGAAAGAAAGCACCGAACAATTTTCATTCAAGGCAGAGACCAAACAACTGCTTAATATCCTCATCCATTCGCTGTACAAGGACCGTGAAGTGTTCCTGCGGGAACTGCTCTCGAACGCGTCCGATGCGTTGAACCGTATGCGCTTTGAGATGGTCACCAACAAGGATGTGCTCGACTCGAAGGCTGAACTGAAAATCCACATCGAAGCGGATAAAGATGCCCGCACGCTGACCATCACGGATACCGGCGTCGGCATGACCCGCGAGGAGATCATCGAAAATCTCGGCACCATCGCGCAGTCAGGCGCACGCAATTTTTTGGAAATGGCAAAGGACAAGAAGGGTGATCTCAGTCAGATGATCGGTCAGTTCGGCGTGGGATTCTATTCCGTGTTCATGGTGGCCGAGTCGGTACGGGTGATCTCGCGTTCGTTCAAGCCAGATGCGGAGGCGGTCAGCTGGTATGCGACAGGCGAGGATAATTTTATTATCGGCGAAGCAGATAAAAGCGAAAGAGGGACGCGTATCGAGATCAAACTGAAGGAGGACGCCTCCGAATTCGCGGAGGAATTCCGTCTGAAGAACATCATCCACAAACATTCCGATTACATCGGCTTCCCGATCTATATGGGTGATGAAGAGAAACCGGTCAACAAACAGACGTCGCTGTGGCGCACGCCAAAACAGGAAGTGACCGAGGAACAGTATAAGGAATTTTACAAACAAACCACGCTGGATTTTGAAGACCCGCTCACGCACATCCATATGATCACCGACGCGCCTGTGCAGTTGTATGCCCTGTTATATATTCCGAGCAAAGCCGAGCGCGGCGTTTTCTCATTGCGCAAGGACGACGGCCTGAAGTTATACACGCGCAACATTTTGATCGACGAATACAACAAGGATTTGCTGCCCGAATATCTGCGCTTCGTACAGGGCGTGGTGGATTCGGAAGACCTGCCGCTCAATGTCTCCCGTGAAACTGTTCAGTCCAGCGGATTGATGCTCAGGCTGAAAAAGGTGCTTACAGGACAGGTGATGC
>DATHRQ010000366.1:0-6454 GCA_035465095.1 Anaerolineales bacterium
GGCGGGTGGATTTGTCGTATTCTGATTCTCGGTAAACCTCATCGCAGAACAACAACAGATCGTTCTCCTGCGTAAATCGGTTCAAAACGTCAAAGTCCGCGTGGGACATGAGATAGCCTGTCGGGTTGTGCGGGGTGTTGACCACAATAACGTTGGTATTCGGGCGGATAAGTGTTTTAAGTTCATCCAAATCCAACCCCCACTTATTTTCCTCCCGTGCCTGCCAGGGACTGACGTCACAGCCGATGCTTTTAGCGATCTCAAACAAGGATTGGTAACAAGGCGTGTGCACGATGACGTGATCGCCTGGCTGCAAAACGGCGTGCATGAACAGGAAAATCGCTTCCTCCGCGCCCGTGTGAACCAAAATCTCCTCGGGCTGGATTGTTTTATAGATATTGGAAATCTCTTTTCGCAGCGCGGGGCTTCCCTGTGATTCTGTATAGCCAAGCCAGACGTTTTGGAACCTCTCAGCGGAGCCTTCTTCAAGCGCGAGCAAATCCGCGATGGACATGGCTTCGCAGTCTGAACTGCATAGAAGGTATTCCGTGTTGAATTCGTATTTGGCGAAGTAACGTTCGAGTTTGAATGGAGTAATGTTCATAATTCATCTCGCCACAGAGAGCACAGAGAAATCTGAGTTTTTTTCTCAACGATCTCAGTGTGCTCTGTGGCTACTTTAGCACTTTCTTCATATCACGATAATGGATAAGGTTGTGCAGATACAACATCTTGATCATTTCGCGCAGGGTGGTCATTTCAAGGAACGGATGGCGCCCCTCCTTTTCCAGTTCCGACTCCTCCAAAGATAAGGTCCACGCAACAGAGTCGGCGCGGACAGCTTTATATTGTTCGAGTAATTCCTGCGGCGAGAGGTCTTTTGTCTTTCTCTGTTGTGCGGCATTATAGCGGTCAATCGAAAAATCATCCGGTGAGCCCTCTCCGCGGGTGCGGATGCGCTCGAAGAGTCTCACCAATCCGCGTTCGGAGGTGACGAAATGCGCCAGCACATTACGAATCGTCCATACCTGATCTTCAGTGTAGACCTTCGCCTGCCATTGCTCATCAGTCAGGCCCGCAAAGATCGCATGGAATTTTTCGCCTTCGGATTTTAATTTATCTGCAAGTTCGTTTACTTCGGACATGGTTTGCTCCTCATAAAACCGGTGGTTGAGTGGGCGAAGACCCTATCGAAACCACATGTCAGACTCGAACATTCAATACTCTGTAATCCCGCTGGTTTCAATACCTTCGTACTCAACCAGCGTTGTTTCACACCAACGAATAGCCTCCGTCAACGACGATCGTTTGCCCGGTGACGTATTCATTCTTCAACAAAAACTCCAACGCAGATGTTATTTCTTCGGTTCTCGCCGCACGTTTGAGCGGAATTCGTCCGATCAGCCTTTTCCACTCCTCAGCAGGGACGATGTCCGATGGCAGGACGAAGCCCGGCGCAATGGCGTTGACGCGTATCTTCGGCGCCAGTGCACGCGCAAGGATCTTTGTCAGCGATTCCAACGCAGCCTTACTAACCGTGTATGACGGATACCTGCTCCATGCTTTTTGCGCACCCACATCCGTGATGTTGACGATCAATCCGCCGTCGGTCATTTTTTTGGCACATTCCCTGGCGAGCAAAAATGGCGCACGCAGGTTGAGGTCAAGAGCCGTATCCCAATCCTCGAGGGAGAGCGAGTCAACGTTTCCACTGGGCATAAAGGCAGCAGAGTTGACCAAGACAGAGAGAGAGGGAAAATCAGAGACCAGTGAATTGATTTCAGAAGGGTCGGTGAGATCGGCCTGGATCAGGGTAACTGCCTTTGAACGAGATTCAATTTCCACCTTCGTCTGAAGCGCTTCGTCAGATGAGGCATGATAGTGAAGCAGGATGTCGTATCCAGCGTCGGCAAGGGTCAAAGCAAAGGCTTTCCCCAATCGATGTGCTGCGCCGGTAACGAGTGCTACTGATGACATTGCCCGATTATAAACGCAACTGCGCTTCGTCTTTGCTGCCTCTCCGCTCAACGCGGAAAGTTACCCTCTAAAGTAATTCGAAATAAAGAACCAGATGTTGGCGGGGCGTTCTGCCAGGCGGCGCATGAAATATGGGTACCACTGCGCACCGTAGGGAACGTACACGCGGACGGGATAGCCTTCGCTCACCAACTGCTCCTGCAATTCACGACGGATGCCGTACAACATTTGAAATTCGAGGGCATCCCTGGGTAAACCGACCTTTTCGGCATACTGCTTTGCAAAAGCGATGCGTTTATCGTCGTGTGTGGCAATGGCCGTGATCGGCGGGATGCGGCCATCTTCGCTGACTGCATTCGATTCGATCTTGAGAGAAGCATCGATCATGATCTTGGTCAGCAAGTCGTAATTTGCATCGGTATCCGCTTTTTTGGGAAAGGCTTTATCGGGCGGTTCGTTGTACGCGCCTTTGACAAGCCGAATGCGCGTGCTCTCATCCAGCAGTTTGCGCGTGTCCTTCTCCGACCGAAACAGGTAGGACTGGATCACCAAACCCACGTGGTTGGTGGTAAATTCGCGGTCAAGCATGGCATGGTAGAGCGATATGGTGATGTCGGTATAGGGCGTATCCTCCATATCTATGCGCAAAAAGTTGCCGCTTTCCTTCACCTGTTCGAGAATACGCACCAGATTTTGCGTGCAAATTTCCTCATCCAGCCCCATACCGATCTGTGTCAATTTGATCGAGACATTCGCTTTAACCCCTGCCTTATCTATTTCGGTCAAAATAAACAGGATGTCATCGGCTGCATTGTTGGCCGCCTCCGCTGTGGAGGTGTGCTCCCCCAAATGATCGAGCGTGGCGTTGATCCCCTTTGCGTTCAGTTCGCGGACGACGCGAATCGCATCCTCCGCCCCGACACCTGCTATAAACCTGGACGCCGCCCCCCACGAGAAACTCCAGTTTGTTACCAGCTTTTGTGCCCAGCCAGCCTTGGACAGATGGATGAAGAATGAGCGTAGCATTGACCCGTCCCGTAATGATTTTATTTGGATAACTGCCTTATTGTTTACAGGATTTCTGCCATCCAAACAGTAAAATTATTCTAGCACAAACAAAAAATTTGAGTGATATACTCTTTTGCTGCGAAAGGTGATATTGTGAGAAACCGTAGTTCCATACCCGTTTTACGCGGAATTTCCATCGCGTTCCTATCGATTGCCATTGTTATCGCCATCAGCGGGCTGATCGGCTACAGCCGGGCGCGCAACAACTATCCGGGCGGCATGACGATCGGCGGCGTGCCGGTCGGCGGTGTGAATCCGCAGATCGCTTCAGAACGCGTCCTGCAGGTGTACTCGTCGCCCGTTGAAGTGCGGTACGAGGATGCCGTCATTCAAATCGAACCCTCTGCCGTCGGTTTTGAATTGGAGATCGACACCATGATCGCCGCAGCAGACCTTGCCCGCACCGGCGACGTATTTTGGATCGGCTATTGGAATTATCTATGGAACCGCGATCCTGAGCCTGTGGAAATCCCTTTGAGCGCCACCATAGATGAAAACAGGTTGGTCGAGTACCTTCAAACTGAGATTTCAGCCCGTTATGACGAACCGCCCACGCCCGCACAGCCGGTTCCAGGCAGCACGACGTTCTCCGTGGGTGAACCGGGGCGTGTCCTGGACATCCCCCGCGCCGTCCGTTTGATCGAGGACGCTCTGCGCTCACCCAACAATCGAACTGTCCTGTTGACCTACCAACAAAGCAGTCCCGCAAGGCCTACATTTGAAAACCTTGAAATACTGCTGCAGCAAAACATCCTCGTGGCAGAGTTCGATGGCGTGATCGGCGTTTACCTCTTCGACCTCCAGAACGGACAGGAGATCCACTTTGCGATGGATAAAGAGGAACTCATTTCCGTCAACCCGGACGTGGCTTTCACTGCATCCAGCACGGTCAAGATTCCGATCATGGTTTCATATTTCGTCAAGTACGGTTCCGCCGCGCTGGACGAATCGACCTCGAACCAGATACTGGATATGATCCGCAAGTCGGAAAACCCGCCCGCCGACCGATTGATGGAATCGCTCGATTCATTCCGCGGCCCACTGATCGTTACGGAGGATATGCGTAAAATAGGTTTGGAAAACACCTTCCTGGCAGGTTTCTTTTGCAGTGCAGAAGCGCCCTGTCCATTGCTGGAGAGGATTACAACGCCGGCCAATTCACGCACCGATGTTTTCACTGATCCAGACGATTTCAACCAGACGACCCCGTCGGACGCCGGCATGCTGCTGGCAGACATCTATCAATGCGCAGAAACGGGCGGCGGTGCTTTGATCGCGGCGTTCCCGGATACGATCAACAGCGAGATCTGTGAGCAAATGATCAGTTTTTTGGCGGCAGACAAGATCGGGGTCCTGATCGAAGCAGGCGTTCCCGAAGGGACGCGCGTCGCGCACAAACACGGCTGGATCAGCGAACCATCCTCGGGCGTGATCAAAAATATCAGCGATGCCGGCATTGTGTACACACCGGGCGGAAATTATGTACTTGTGATCTATGCCTATCACCCGGTTCAAACGGTTTGGGAGCCCGTTTCCACACTGTTCGCACAACTGTCACAGGCCGTTTACAACTTTTACAATCTCCCCACGCCATAGATGCGTTCGTAACAGGTATAATCAAACCATGAGCGCCGCACTGGGACTTTACCGACTTCAACAAGTTGACAGCCAGATGGACCAGATCCGGGCGCGCCTGAAAGCCATCCGTGCAACGCTCGAAAACGACGTCAAGTTGGGCAAAGCGATGGACGTCGTAACTTCAGCAGAAGTAGAACATAAGCAAGCGACCAGTGCGGTAAAAGCAAGCGAAGCTGAAGTCGAGAGCCAGCGTATCAAAATCGAACGGGCCGAGGCTAGTTTGTACAGCGGTCAGGTGAAGAACCCCAAGGAACTGCAAGACCTGCAAATGGATGTCGCCTCGCTCAAGAAACACCTCATCACGCTGGAGGAACGTGAGCTCGAAGCGATGGTTCGTGCAGAGGAAACCCAAAACGCGCTGAATGAAGCGGAGAAACAACTTCAACAGGTTCAGGCGAATCTAAAAGTCCAGAATCGCGATCTAACCACAGAAAGTGATGCGCTGAACAAGGATTTGGAAAGACTCGAGCCGGAACGTCAGGCCGTGATCGGGACACTGAGTGAGGCTTTTCTCAAAACCTATGAACAACTGCGGAAGCAAAAGAACGGCGTTGCTGTTGCATCAATGGCCGAGAATTCATGTTCGGCGTGCGGCACGAACCTTACACAATCACAACATCAAAACGCCCGCCTGGCGGATCAGTTATTCAACTGCCCCACCTGCGGGCGGATTATTTATGCCAGTTAATACGGACCAGGAGTATATAATATACGCATGACCCCTGTAATCGCGCTCGTGATCGGCTATGTCCTCGGCATCATCTCCGTTTTCCTTTTCGGACGCGCCCGTCCGCTGTTGGAGCAGATTCGCGAAAATGCCAGGGCGAGGCGCGAAGAGGCGAAAACACGCCGAACAAGCGGACTCGAGGATAACCACCGCCGCCTGACACTGCGCCGCGCACAGGGAATGCATCTTGCGTCTTCTTTATTTCCACTGGACGATATTCTGGAGGAGCCGCGCCTGATCGCCCCGCCGGCGCGCGTCGAGCCGGGGGTCACCGGAATTCAGGAAGACATCATCTCACAAACGCTCCCGTATATACCGGATTGGCCGGAACTGGCCGCCATCTATCGTGCGCCAACGCTGGAGTTGGTCGAGGCCGTCACGGGCGGCGGCAACGTGGTCATTGTCGGCGCAGCGGGCACGGGGAAAACTGTCGCGCTGGCTCATCTTGCTTCGCTGGCGGCCAACCTCCAGGTCCGGTTGGAATCGGGAAAAGAAGCAATCCCCTTCCACTATCACATCGCAGACCTGCAAATCCCCTTTAATCCATCCAAAGACCCATTGACCGTGTTGATCAATGCTGCGGGCGAACGTGCGCCCGTCTTTGACTTGAGGAAAATACCCGAGTTCATCCGAAATACATTTGAAAACAATAGTGCCCTATTATTGATCGACGGTTTCGATGAAGCCGACCCGCAGACACAAGCCGACACGGTCAATTGGCTCAGGGCAGTCCTGGATGCACATCCACATGTACGGATCGTCACAACGGGCACCGCCGATGGATTGAACGGCCTGATCGACCTTGGTTTTCATCCGCTGGCCCTGATGGGCTGGGGTGAGCGTCGAACAAGCGGATTCATTCAGAAGTGGAGCGATGCGTGGGCACAAGCCCTGGCCGAAACACAGGATTCGCAACCCACCCCGATAGACTCCGTCATTCTCAACGAATGGCTGAGCATGGACAATACGGGACTGACTCCCTTTGAACTGACTCTCAAGGTTTGGGGCGCATACGCCGGCGACAGCCTGGGCTCACGCGTCCTG
>DATHRQ010000367.1:0-11235 GCA_035465095.1 Anaerolineales bacterium
TCTCCGTCAACCTGAACGCTTCCCTCATCGTGTACTTTTGTCTTGGTTTCACCGATCTGACCGACCAACGCATCCAGGTCGTGTGCAGGTCGGGCGTGCGCTGCCTGGATGGATTTGCCTACTGCGACCCATAAAAATCCCGACACCAGGGCAGATGCCGAAAGTGCCACGAATAAATTTACGGCCGGGCCGCCGGTTTCGGTTGTAAAAAAGAAAATCGAACCAACCGCCAGCAGTAGTATCGAAATTCCGAGATACATTTCACGTTTTGGCTTTTGAATGGAGTAAAAAAACGGCACGACACTCAAAGAAATAAGGAGCAAAGCCCACCAATTAAAAGATAAATTATAGATCGCATACCCTGCCAAAGCGATGCAAAAGAACGCGCCCAACTCAAAAAACCCTGTTCCGGGTGTTGCCAGCGCCAGCATGGCCAAAAGAACGCCCCCAAGCAAAAACAGATACGCAATGTTAGGGTCAAGCAGGAAGTCCATAACGCCTCCAGTTCATTATACAACATGTGGAACTTTTCTCAGCCATCACTTGTTCTATATCCTATACGAGTTTCATCACAAGAAAGTTTTGGGCATGCCTCACTCAGGGCTGTATAATTGACAGGGAAAAAACCACTCCATCAAGGAGATCATGTGAAAATAAAAAAGATTTGTGTGCTAGGCCTGGGCTACATCGGACTACCGACTGCATCCACATTTGCCACACACGGGCTCAAGGTTCTGGGCGTGGATGTTAATTCGGGCGTTGTGGATTCCTTGAGCAAAGGCAAATTACACATCCATGAACCGGGGTTGGACCACATCGTGAACGCCGCCATCACCACCGGCAATCTGACCGTTTCCTCCCGCCCGGAGGAGGCCGATGTGTTTTTGATCGCGGTCCCGACCCCCTTTCATGAGGATCAATTTGGCGAATACGAGGGGAGAAAATACAGACTCGCAGACATGAGTGCGGTGATTTCCGCGACAGAAGCCATTGTGCCGTACCTCCGCAAAGGGAATTTGGTGATCCTCGAATCGACAAGCCCGCCTCGCACGACCGTTGACCTGATCGCTCCAATTTTGGAACGATCCAATCTGAAGGCTGGTTCCGATTTCTCCCTTTGCTACTCACCGGAGCGCGTCCTGCCGGGCAGGATCCTGCATGAGTTGATCGAGAACGCGCGCGTCGTGGGCGGCATAACGCCCGAATCTGCGCAGGCCGGACGCGAACTGTACGCCACTTTCGTCAGGGGCGAGATCATCGAAACGGATGCGACTACAGCCGAAATGGTCAAACTGATGGAAAACACCACCCGCGATGTGAACATCGCCATTGCAAACGAGTTCTCGCGACTGGCTGAAAAATTCGGCGTGGACGTGTGGGAAGCCATCCGGCTTGCCAATCTGCATCCGCGCATCAATATTCTCAGCCCGGGGCCGGGTGTCGGGGGTCATTGCATCAGCGTGGACCCGTGGTTCCTGGTCGAAGCCGCCCCGGAAATATCGTCGCTTATCCAGGCCGCGCGTACGGTCAACGACGCGCAGCCGCAATTCGTCCTCGAAAAGGCAAGGCAGGCGCTTGGCGATTTGGACGGCAAAAAGGTCGCCGCCCTGGGTCTCGCCTACAAACCTAATGTCGACGACCTGCGCGAAAGTCCCGCCGTGGACGTCGTGCATTTACTTCAAGAAGCTGGCGTCACCGTAAAAGCCTGGGAACCGCACAATCCCAACGCGAAGTTGAAGGACATCGACATCGTGTCCAGCCTTGAGGAAGCGGTCAAAGACTCGGAAGGTATACTAATTCTCGTAAAGCACAGTGAATTCCTCGATATCGATCCCGACCAACTGCTGGAATTAACACCTGCGCGTATTGTTATAGATACGGTCAATGCGTGGGATAAAACCACATGGGAAGAGGCAGGTTTTAAAATATTCAAACAAGGGGCGGGCTGACCCATGAAGGTTCTTTCGGTATTTGGCACCCGTCCCGAAGCGATAAAGATGGCGCCCATCGTCAGGCTGCTGGATCGAACAGACGGGATCGAATCGCTTGTATGTGTAACCGCTCAGCACAGGCAGATGCTCGATCAAGTCCTGGATCTATTCCAGATCACGCCCGACTACGACCTCGACCTAATGCGCGATGGACAGACCCTCGCCCAATTGACAGCTGGGATCTTCATGCACCTTGACCCTGTTCTCGAATCACTTGCACCGGACTGGGTGCTTGCGGTCGGCGATACGACAACTGTTGTCACAACCTGCCAGCTTGCCTTTTATCGCAGGATCAAATTCGGCCACGTAGAGGCAGGCCTGAGAACACACAACAAGTGGCATCCTTACCCCGAAGAGATCAATCGCCGTCTTGCAACCACAATGGCTGATATGCACTTTGCACCAACCCGTTGGTCACAGAACAATCTACTTCGCGAAGCTGTTGACGAAAAAACCATCTTTGTAACAGGCAACCCTGTTATCGATGCGCTTAATTTCGTGGCAGAACAGGAAACACCTGTGGAGATTCAGGATTTACTGACATCATTAAAGATTTTGTCACCACAACGCCCAGGCGGCGCTTCACCCTCAGCCCGGGATGACGGAAAAAAACTGATCCTCGTCACAGCTCACCGGCGCGAGAACTTTGGCCAGCCAATGGAAAACATCTGCCAGGC
This sequence comes from Anaerolineales bacterium, assembly GCA_035465095.1. Taxonomy (GTDB): domain Bacteria; phylum Chloroflexota; class Anaerolineae; order Anaerolineales; family Villigracilaceae; genus Defluviilinea. The sequence goes on from DATHRQ010000367.1 coordinate 2,669, forward strand.
GCTCAAAAACCTGGCGTCGCGCAAAGATGTACAAATCGTGTATCCTGTGCATTTGAACCCGAACGTGCAGGAACCCGTCAAACGGATTTTGAGCGGCATCGACAATGTCACCCTGCTTCCCCCGTTGGATTATCTGCCTCTCGTACACCTGATGAAACGTGCCAGGCTCATTCTCACTGACTCAGGAGGCATCCAGGAGGAAGCGCCTGCATTCGGCATACCCGTATTGGTATTACGCGAAACGACCGAACGCCCGGAGGGAGTCGAGGCCGGGGCGCTAAAGCTGGTCGGAACTGAAACCAGCCACATCGTCCAGGAGGCGAAGCGGCTTTTGGACGACGAATCTGAATATTTGAAGATGGCAAAAGCGTCCAATCCCTATGGTGATGGGCACGCAGCCGAACGGATCGTGGAGGCATTGCTCAAGGCTGCATAGGGCGGCCGTCATCCGATTCTGAGTATAATTGAGTACATGAACGCAACGAGACGGTTCGTTCTGTTATTTTTCACTCTGGTCATTTTACTGCCGGCATGGGGATCGGCCCAGGCGCAGACAGATGCGCGGTATTTTGAAGAGACCGGGCATTATGTAAGAGGCGCGTTCCTGCAATACTACCTGGCTACAGAAGACCCGGCACTGGTCTACGGATATCCCATCACAGAACAGATCACAGCACGGGATGGAAAGACCGTCCAGTACTTTCACAAGGCGCGTTTTGAGCTTAAATCTGACAATACTGTAGCACTTACACCGCTGGGTCAACTCATGTATACGCCGCTAAATCCGCTGTCTGTGGGTCCCGCTGGGTGCCAGCAATATGAAGAGACCGGCTTCAGCGTATGTTTGGAGTTTCTAAAATTCTACAGGGCCAATGGCGAATTCAATCAATTTGGGCCACCCATCTCTGGTTTCGAATATACGCCAAGTGGTTTGCTGGTCCAATATTTCAGAGGCGCTCGTTTTGAGTGGCACAGAAGCATCAACGCAAACGGCAGGATCGTGATCACCGACCTCGGTCGCTTGTATTTCGATCAGCAGGGTGAAGATCGGGCACACCTTCTACCCGTCTCATCGTCGGGCAATGCAACCATCAGGCTGGCCCCTGAGCTGAAATCGCGGGCTTTCGTGCTCAAGGCTGTCACACTTAAGAGCGGCACCCAGTCGATCTATGTTGTTGTTCAGGATCAAGAACTCTCCCAGCCCATTGCAGAAGCAAACATCACGGCTGTGATTCATATGACTGACGGCTCAAGCCAAAGCCTGCCATCCTTCTCCACCAACGCGGCAGGTATTGGTCAAACATCGTTCGATTTCAGGGATCAAAAACCGGGGGAATTAATAACGATCGATATCACTGTCAACTACCAGGGAACTTCAATCACCACCACCACATCCTTCAAGGTTTGGTTCTAGAGTTCTCGCCAATCGAAAACAGGGCCGTCCTTACAGGCCAGTTTCCACTTGGATTTCAGAGTCACAGCGCAGACTCCGCATTCTGCGATTCCCCCACATGGCATTGACGTTTGGATAAGCACCTGCGATTCATTTTCAGCCAGCACCTGATTCTGTTCCCCCAACATCTCCTTCAGCCGCGGCAGATTCTCGCGAACGACATCGAACGCAGTGTAATCAGCCCATGCAACGACATCCCTCAGCGCAGACAAAGGCTGTATCTCCACCTCGTCAGGGAGGTGATATTCGATCGTCTCACAAACCAGGACGACCGCTGCGCCCCTTTCCAACCCGTTTCGCATCAACGCCTGCAAACGCACAGGTGAGTCGTCGAACGCCACAAGGGCAATTCTCCGCGCAGAAGGCGGCATCGAAAATCCACGCCCTAATGGACCTCGTAAGTAAAGCTCGGCTCCGGGTGTCCAATTTTCAGGGATTGGAGCGCAGGCAATAAAATGGCTCTGCGACGTCATTTTGCCACTTTTAGGGGTAGATTCCGTAGAAAATAATGAGACAGGCAGCGGGTCCGGGTAAGAGGCGCTGCCGGCAAGCAGGTACTGTCCGGGAGATGGAATTAAGTTCGCAGGACACGAAATCCGTGCAAAGCGGGTTTCATTTTTAAGCAGCAGTTCAACGACCTGGCCTTTGCTCGTATACATATCGTTAATGATGCTATGCTAACATGGCGTTATAATATTTACAATCAGAAAATGGAGGCAGAATGAATATTGTTGATGTAATTCGATCTTTGGCAGGCTTTGCATGGTTTGGAGCTATTGCACTGTTCGTGATGGCCGTGGTGCGCGCCAGCCGAAATCAGAATGCAAAAGGTTTGAGCTCGACTGCCATTGGCCTTGTTGTTTTAGCCATTGTTTTGACAATCCTCGGCGCAGGTCTGGTTTTTATCGAACCGAATGAACGCGGGGTTGTGATTTCGCCTTATTTACAGGCCGGCTTTAAATCCAATGCCCTCACGCCGGGATTGAAATGGATCATCCCAGGCGAACGTGTTCAAACCTATGTAATTTCACGACAGACGTACACCATGTCTGTCGCTCCCCAGGAAGGGCAGAATCCTGGTGACGATTCGATCCGCGCCCGCACCAAAGATGGACAGGAAGTGTTCATCGATGCGTCGATCATCTATGCGATCGATACATCCAAGGTTATTCAGCTTCATATCAATTGGCAAAACCGCTATCAGGATGATGTTGTGCGTCCTGCCGCACGTAACGCCATCCGTGATGCCGTATCACAATATGGTGTCGAGGAGATCGTGAGCACCAAACGGGCAGAGATGACGGACTTGATCACCGAAGCGCTGGCTGAAAAATTGTCGGAGAATAATCTATTACTTGTAGATTTTCTCCTGCGCGACATCCACTTTAGTGATGAATATGCCGCAGCGGTGGAACAAAAACAGATCGCCGAGCAGCAGGCGCAGCAGGCCCAACTGATCGTTGAGCAGAGAAGGCAGGAGGCCGAGCAGGCCCGCCAGGTGGCGCAGGGTCAGGCTGATGCGGCGGTGATCGCGGCGCAGGGTGCGGCGGATGCGCAGATCATTCAGGCAGAAGCACAGGCAGAAGCCAACCGTTTGATCGGTCAATCCATTCAGGAAACCCCGGAGATATTGCAGTATGAGTACATTCTCAAACTTGCGCCGGGCGTGCAGACGGTATTCATACCGAGTGGAAACCAATTCATCCTGCCGCTGCCGAACACAACCACACCAGGCGCAATCATCCCAGGCGCACAGGATACTCCCTAGCCGCGAATATTGATAAGGAGAGGTGACAGCCATGGTCGATGTGGCTGTCACCTCTTAATGCACCCATGCCGATTCCCAAAACTGGACGCGAGGTCCGCCTTACGACCCTTTCCGCGTGTGCGGGTTGAGCGTCCAAACTAAGCGCCGATGCGCTGACGCAGGTGCTGCGTCCCTTAAAAGACATCTTCGAGGCTGCCTCCTTTCCGGACCTATTGGTTGGTTTGCGCGAACCGGACGACGCGGCCGTTTGGCGTTTGGACGAAAGTCGCGCCATCGTCGTGACAACCGATTTCTTCACACCGGTTGTGGACAACGCCTATGATTACGGCTCCATCGCCGCAGCCAACAGCCTCTCGGATATCTACGCAATGGGCGGGAAACCTTTCCTCGCCTTGAATGTGGCCGCACTGCCGGACGACCTGCCGATCGATATTTCAACCGAGATCATTCGCGGCGGCGCCGAAAAAGCGCGCGAAGCAGGCGTGGTGATCGCAGGCGGGCACACGGTCAAAGATAAGGAACCCAAGTACGGATTGATCGCCATCGGTTTTGTCGATCCGAAGAAAATGCTCAACAAGGGAGGTCTTAAAGCCGGTGATGCACTTGTATTGACCAAGCCGTTGGGTTTTGGCGTTACCACAACCGCCCTTAAACGCGAACAGGCAGACGAGGCAGACGTATTGGAAGCCGTCAATTGGATGAAACAATTGAACGATAAAGCCGGTCAACTTGCCAATGAGTTTGAGCTGCGTGCAGGGACAGACATCACCGGATACAGTTTATTGGGTCACGCCCTCGAAATGGCAGGCGCATCGAATGTCGCCCTGCAGATCGATTTTGATAAGGTCCCGTTCATATCGTGCGCGCGAAAGTATGCCGAGATGGGATGTTTCGCAGGCGGCGCGTTCGATAACAAAAAGCATTTTGAATCCAGGGTAAAGTTTGCAGAGACTATTGACGAGCAAAACCAGATGTTGTTGTTCGATCCGCAGACAAGCGGAGGTTTGTTGTTCGGGGTGCCTCAAGATCAACTCGAAGCATTTGCTGCACGCGCACGGGAAATGGACCAAGACGCCTGGCTGCTGGGAAGTGTCGAAGCAGGATCAGGCATCAATGTCCGTTAGGAAGCATAATATCCATAGTACAATATAGGGAATGCTAGAAAAAGTCCACATTAATCATGTCTGACGAAGTCCCCTTACGTAACATAATCGCCAGCAAAAACATCTTACCCGCTGATATAATCCAGCGGGCGTATTGGGGTACACGTGATCCAAACTTTTGGCATATATCAAATTGTATAGAAAGACAAAATTACATTTTCGATGAACATTACATCTGAAGTACTAATCATTTTAGGTGTCATTCTGATTAACGGCGTTCTCGCTATGTCTGAAATGGCGGTGGCGTCATCACGCAAAGCTCGGTTGCAACAACGTATAAATGAGGGCGATATAAGGGCCGACAGGGTATTAAGTCTGTTGCAGGAACCTAATCTATTTCTTTCGACTGTTCAAATTGGGATTACTCTTGTCGGCGTATTCACGGGGGCGGTCGGCGGGGCAAGGTTAGCCGAACCATTAGGCAATGTGCTGGGGAGAGTCCCTATTCTTACTGATTATGCTGATTCCATTTCACTCGGAATCGTGGTTATTACCATTACATTTGTCTCAATACTTCTCGGAGAGTTGGTACCGAAACGCATAGCTTTGCATAACCCGGAACAAATCGCATCCTTCCTAGCAGGGCCGATGATTGTGGTTTCAAAATTGTTCGCGCCGCCTATCTGGCTCTTGGGGAGACTTTCCGATTTCATTCTCAACTTGTTGGGCATAAAACATGGAAGTGAACCACCGGTTACAGAGGAGGAAATCCAACTTCTGATCGATCAAGGGACGGAGGCCGGCATTTTCGAGGAAGCCGAGCACGACATGGTGGAAGGTGTTTTCAGCCTGGGCGACCAGCGTGTTTATTCCTTGATGACACCGAGAACCGATATTGTCTGGCTCGATATTGACGACCCGATCGATGTAATTCGACAAAAGATCGGGGAAAATGACTTTTCTTTATTCCCTGTCAGGCAAGGTACGCTGGACGTGATTTTAGGGATCATAAAAGCCAGAGACCTTTTGATCCCCGTATTTGCTGGAGAAAAGTTGGACCTCAAGGAAATTCTAAGGCCGGCTTTTTATGTACCCGAAACCATGTTGGCGTCACGGGCGCTCGAAATACTCAAGGAAAAAGGGACGGACATGCTTCTGATTATTGATGAATTCGGCGGGTTGCAGGGTCTTCTGACGATCAATGATATCCTTGAAGAGATCGTGGGCGAGATGGAGATGGACGGGCCGCAATTTACACAACGGCAGGACGGCTCGTGGTTGCTGGACGGTATGCTGGAAATAGACGAATTCAAGGAAATATTCGACTTCAAAACCCTCCCTCATGAAAACGAGTATGAAACTTTGAGCGGTTTTGTGATGATGTCGCTTGGGCGCGTGCCGCAGGAAGCGGACTATTTTGAATGGAACAGTTACAACTTTGAGGTGATCGACATGGATGGTCGACGCGTGGACAAGGTTCTGGTAACGACGCTCCCTCAAAAACCACTCACCCAGGAATCCCGCGTACCCGAACCAGAATAGTCGACATCGAATTTTCAATAAATAAAAACCAAGATGAAACGAAACTTCATCCGTGCGATCCTGTTTGATTTCGGCGGAACACTCATGTACGGACGCCGTAACTGGACTCCCATCGTTGCAAAAGCGGACGATGCACTTACGAACTATCTCCGCTCGCAGGGAATGGAAGTCAGTCTCAATACGTTTTCGACCGAATTCCGTAAGCGGCTGAATGAATACTTTCACCAACGAGAAAAGGATCTGCTCGAAACAACATATACTTTTGTTCTGCGGGAAATGCTCAAAGACAAGGGATACAACGACGTTTCAAGCGAGTTCCTTCGCAGTGCGCTGGATGCACTCTTTTCCGTCACCCAGGAAAACTGGGTTCTGGAGAAAGACGCCATTTCAACGCTCGAGGTTCTGAAGGGAAACGGCTACAATCTTGGCATCGTTTCAAATGCAGGGGACAATGCAGACGTACAACAATTGGCGAAAAACTTTGGGATCACAAAGTATTTCGACTTTATCCTCACATCCGCGGCCTGCAGTTACCGCAAGCCGCATCCTCGCATCTTCGAGCTTGCGCTCTCGAACTGGTATTGTCTTCCAAGCGAAGCGGTCATGATCGGAGACAACCTGGAGGCTGATATCCGTGGTGCGCAGCAGGCAGGGTTGTATGGGGTCTGGATAAGCCGCCGTGCAGATCCGGTCACTGAGGAGCAGGCCCCAATCGAGCCGGATGCGGAAGTTTCCAACCTGTCTGATTTCCCGGCCATTCTCGATCATCTCCAAGTAAAATAGTGCAAACCAAATGACGAACAACTCATCGCTGTCTGCATATCTGGCGCTGGGAGTCGGAGTTCTGGCGCTCAGCTTCTCTGCGATGTTCGTCCGCTGGGCGGACGCGCCCGGCCCTGTCACTGCGCTTTACAGGATGTTCTTTTCGATCTTTCTTATACTTCCTTTTTTTATCCAACGTACCAATGTCAATCCCGCCACAAAAACCCGCGTCATAATTTTCCCGCTGTTGGCCGGTGTGTTCACCGCACTCGATCTCGCGCTTTGGAACACATCGTTATTCTATACCTCTGCGGCAAATGCAACCCTTTTGGGAAACACCGCCCCGCTTTGGGTCGCACTCGGAACGTGGCTGATATTCAAGCAAAAGCTCAGCCCCGCTTTCTGGCGCGGACTGACCCTCGCGCTTTTTGGTGCCGCGCTCATTCTGGGGACCGACTTTCTGCTTCATCCACGCTTTGGGATTGGGGATGTCATGGCCATGTTTACCGGCTTTTTCTACGGGGTCTATTTTTTATTTACAGAGAAAAGCCGACTTTATTTCGGGCCTGTCAGTCATGTTTTCTTTGTAGGCATCGGCGCAACCATCACGCTTTACATTATCAATTTCGCGCTCAAAAATCCCCTTACCGGGTACGACACCCGCACCTGGATTGTGTTCTTCGCCACTGCACTCGTATCACAACTGGTCGGCTATATGGCTCTCGCCTATGCCCTTGGCCTGTTACCGGCGGCTGTTGTGGCACCGACCATGATCCTTCAGCCGGTTGTCACGGCAATTCTTGCCATTCCGCTATTGAATGAGATCCCCAATATCTGGCAGGCGGCCGGAGGTTTGATTGCCTTGAGAGGCATCTACATCGTCAACCGCTCCCATAATCGGACACTGAAGGAACCGCCGAATTAGCCTTGTAAATCATTTGCCTAAACTGTATACTTACCCTACACACGCAAAAGAGGAGAGCAGCATGGAAATCAAAACGACGACTGAAAACGGACGTGTACCGGTAACCGTGATACAGGTGAATGGCAGTATCGATTCGTCAACATACGAGGCCTTCCAGTCCCAAGTGAACGAACTGATCGAAGGCGGCGCGCGGTACATCCTCCTGGATCTCAGTGAAACCGAATTCATCAGCAGCGCTGGCTTTCGCGCCTTCAATGATATGTTCAACCGGCTTCGATCTCTGCACCCCGATGCAAACCTCGACGATAAGGATGTCATGAAGGGCGTCGCAGCGGGAACGTATAAATCACCTCACTTAAAACTGTTGGGATTATCAAAAGATGCAAGGACGGCCTTCGAGCTGGCTGGTTTCGATATGTTCATCGAAACATTCACGGACAGGAAAAAAGCCATCGCCTCTTTCTAAGCCAGACCTGATTCAAAAAAGGACGCCTTTGGCGTCCTTTTTAATTTCCACACCCAGATGATCTTGATTGTCAGAAATGCTATAATCGCCATATATGCCTGATCTCTTCGACCACGCCATGCAGGAACGACTAAAAAGCGAGGCCCCGCTTGCCGCACGAATGCGTCCGCGCACGCTCGAGGAATATATAGGGCAGGAACACATCGTCGGCGAAGGAAAACTCCTGCGCCGCGCCATCGAAGCGGACAGATTATTCTCGTCCATCATCCTATGGGGACCGCCCGGCACCGGCAAAACAACACTCGCCCAGATCATTGCCAACACAACCAAAAGCCACTTCACCACGATCTCCGCCATCCTGGCTGGCAAAGCCGACCTGCGAGTCGTCATCCACGAGTCTCTCGAGCGCAGACGCCTACACAATATCCGCACGATCCTCTTTGTAGACGAAGTCCACCGCTGGAACAAAGCGCAGCAGGACGCATTGCTTCCCCACGTCGAAAACGGGACCTTCACACTCATCGGCGCGACTACCGAGAACCCATATT
>DATHRQ010000368.1:0-3766 GCA_035465095.1 Anaerolineales bacterium
CACATCGTCCCGAAATCCTTCGGGAAAGTGACATCCATTAATTTGAGGATGTATTCCACATCCTCATTCCAAACACGATACTAAAGACCAACAATAAAACTCCGCCTGCCACTTCGAAGGCGTAGGCAATGGACGCGCCGAAGGAAAGCACAAAGGCTTGAACCACGTAAATGATGGGAAGCCAGAGAGGTAGTCCGTTCTTTCGCATGGCAACGGCAAATAGAACCGCACCAACCGTCAGCGCGAAGGCAGAAGCGATCAGGTAGGCAAAAGCAACGCCGGGTCCGAGAGTCTGCTCGGCGACGGCGATCACCTCCGTATTCCCTTCGAGATATAGTTTACCGACAACCGGAATGGCAAATGCAAACGCGCCTGCAAATGGAATGAAGAGTCCATTGCCGAGAATGCTAAAAACCATGCCCCAAAAACTGGACTTTTCCGTATCGGGTTTGTTGAGATAGGCGTAGATGCCGAGAAACCCAAACAATTGGATGATGAGACTCAACGGCAGGAAAGTCTCTGCAATCAGGTTGTTCGGCGATGCCACCGATTCGGCGAAGGCGCGCGCATCGGTCGTTTCGATCACCAACGGTCCACGCAAATAAAGCCCGACAACGGTCATCAATGCGGATGCGATCAGCGCAAATGCGCCCCAACGAAGTTTTGCGTTTTGGTTCATTTTGCTCTCTCCATAAGATAGGTGGTCAGGCTTCCCCGTTTGGGAGGCATGGTGTAAACAAAAATCAGGTCTTTTTCGTCGAATATCGCGGGTTCCCATTCGGGGAAATCCGCCGAGATCGAGATCAGGCGCGATCCCGGCTTCATTTGACTCTTCAACAGCGGCGCCAGCTTGCGGACCTCGCGTGACGTGGCATAGACGTAGACAACGTCTGCCTGGCTCAGATCAGCCTTGTAATAATTCCCCGCTTCGACACGAGCCTTATGCCTGATTCCGTTCAATAAAATCCTCAGCCAACTGACAGCGATCTGGATCGGCCCCACCTCGAGGCCGATAGCCTGCGCCCCAAACTCCTTGGCAGCGATGATGAGCACGCGTCCGTCACCTGCGCCGAGGTCATACAGTATCTCGTCGGATTGCAAGTCTGCCAGCTTCAACGCCCTGCGGATGCGGTTGGGATTGGTCGGCTTGGCAGGCAGCCCATAAAAGGCTGGCACAAGGATCCACAGCAAAGCCAGTATGAATATCAGGATATTTAGTCCGTACAGAATAAGAACGAAGTTCATGATTCACTGTCCTCTGGTACGTTGAATCCATGCCAGAATGCGCGGCAGAATGACCACTCTTTCGGTCAATTCGCCAAGCGCCAGCAGGGCAAACACGTTGAACAGGATAGCTGTCAATGCGATCGGCAGGAACCCAAGCTGTTGATACATAAAGGTCGCCAGCAGCGCGCCGATCACACGTCCGAGTGAGTGACCGGCCACATTGAATGATAACAGCGTGGCGCGATTCCCTGGCATGATCTCGGTCATCAACGGGATATGGCTGACAAGCACGTATTCGAAGGTGATATAGAACAAGAACAAGCCCACCAGTGCACCGGTCTCAGTTGTCCCAATGAACGGTAACAGCAGCGCGGCGGCGGCATTGGCTGTCAGTCCCAGCATCAGGGCGCGCGTTTTGCCGAGTCGGTCTGTTGTCAGTGCCACCAATCCCTCCCCGCTGAGTTCAGAGATGCCGATCACGGCCGAGGCACCCGCCAGCGCGGCGATCTTCAACCCGAACGAATCTTCGAGCCAGACGCCGAATATCAGGTTGACCATTTCATTGCCCGCGGTGGCCCACATCGCAATGGAGGTGCCTGCCAGGGCAGGGCCATTTGTCAGCACCTCACGGATATTTTTAAATGTATCAGGCTTATCGTGAGTCTGATCCGTGCGCGTCGGCTGGTACTCATCCCTGCGGGGAACCATCCACCAAACGACGGCAAACATAAGCACGCCCAATCCTGCCAGCAGAGGGAACGGTGCGTTCCAGCCGTACTTCGCAATCAGATATCCTGCGGCCGGGATGCCGAGGATAAACGACGTTGACCAGGCCGCTTCGGTAACTGCCAGGGCCGTACCGCGCCGCTCATAGGGGATGCGGTCACCCAGGTAGGCTTGCATGGCAGGGTCAAAGAGATACTTGCTGACCATGGCAAATATGATCGCGATGCTGAATGTGAGAAAGCTGGGAAAGAACGCGACCAGCCCCATGCCGATGGTAAAAAGAAAAATGCCCGCCAGCATCCCAAATTTGCGCCCGCGACGGTCGGCGATGGAACCGATAATCGGAGCCAGCATCCCAAAGAAGGAACGGGTAGTGACAACAATGGAGATCGTGGTGAATTCGATGCCAAGTCCGCGTGCAAAGACCGCCAGAAATGGATACACCATGCGGTGCAAGGTATTCTGGATGGTGCGCAGTACCATGAATACGATAAGTTGAAAGCGAATACGCATAAAGGCTTAATTCCGCGCTGAAATGATTGGACGAGGTGAATTCGAAGCGTAAAGTGGGCGAATTATTTTTTCATTCCTAAAAATACCCGCGTCAGGAAATAGGCAGCGAGGAGAGACAACACGATCAACGCCACGAAGAACCCGATGATAGCATAATTGCCCGAGTTGAAGATCGGTGAGGGAGGCGGGTGCATGACATCCTCGGCTGTTGAGAAAAGCGTCAGTAATGCCGCGATGTAGATCACATTTGCCAATGATGTCAGCCAGTCTGTATCCATCAACCACAAGCCAAACTGCAGCAGCACACCCGTCACAGCGAAGGTCACTGCGAGACGGAAGCGCGGCTCGGCCAGGAAGAGTCCGTTCCAGTTGGCTTGCATGGCCCAGAGCGAAAGCGGAAGATAGGTCACCCAGAAGACGATGCCTGTCCGTCCGAGTGCGGCAGACCAGTTGTGAAACAAATCTTTTTTTGAGATCAATGCGACCAAGCCGGCAAGGCCCGCCGCAACAAACGCAAGTTCAGCAGATAAGACCCAGGCGCCATGCAGGTACACGATGCGCACGTTGGAACCCAGCGATTGTTCTTCCGGCCCGAAAAATGCCAAAAGAGCAATTACAATTATCGTTCCGATCAATAATGCAAGTGGTGATTTAATCTTAGACATGGCACGATTTTACTCTACAAGAAAGTCTGGATTGTCATTTATTACCTGTGACAAATAACCTTATGGACACGAACACGCAGCCTCCCGCCAGCATCGCATTGGATTCACTGGGAATCCCTCACCGCGTCTTTCGACACGAGCAGCCTGTCAACAGTTTCGAGCAGGCCGCCGCCGCCCGAAATCAGCGACCGGAACAGATCGTACGCAGTATTTTGTTTCAGATACGGCCCGGTGAATTTACCATGGTGCTCATGGCTGGGCCGGATCAGGTGGACTGGAAGAAACTGCGCCGCATCGTCAAACGGTCGCGGGTGCGGATGGCGACCGAGGAGGAAGTATTGAAAGTGACAGGCTACAGAATCGGAACAGTGAGTCCGTTTGGGGTGAAGAGCGGGGTGCGGGTGCTGTTGGATGCGTCCGTTTTGAGGGAGGAGGAAATCTCGATCGGCTCGGGTGTCCGCAATACGGCCATCATCATGAGCAGCGAGGACCTCCGCAAGGCGCTGGGAGACGTAGAGATCGTGGAATTGGGAAAGCCCAACCCATCCTAAGTCCTATTCTCGAAACCGACAGAAAAATGTAGTGTTTTAACATTTGGAACAACCTTTATTGTGAGAGAGAGAATGAACCTGTAG
>DATHRQ010000369.1:0-4990 GCA_035465095.1 Anaerolineales bacterium
AATTCTTCGAGAACCCTGGGCGCCAGCACGAGCGGGTCGCCGCCGGAAAGCAGCACGTCGCGCACCTGCGGCGTCCGTTTGAGATACTCGATCTGCATCTCGAACTCATGGCGGTTGAAGGTCTGGCCGGGATCGCCGACAATGCGTGAGCGTGTGCAGTAGCGGCAATACGAAGCACATTGGGTCGTTACCAGCATGAGCACCCTGTCAGGATACCGATGGACATGCCCGGGTACGGGCGAGTGGCGGTCTTCGGCAAGTGAGTCTTCCATCATCGCGGTGAAGGATTCCATCTCCTCCGCAATGGGAATGACCTGCTTGCGTGTCGGGTCGTCGGGATCGTCCGGGTCGATCAACGAAATGAAGTAGGGGGTGATATCGACACGGAATAAGCCCTGCGTCTGCAGAGCCTTGCGTTCTGAGTCTGTCAGCGGGAGAACTTTTTCGATCTCCTCGACCGAATTCAAGCGGTGGCTCAATTGCCAGCGCCAGTTGTTCCACTTTTCATCGGGAACATCGGCATAAGCGGGGGCACGTTTTGAAACAAAAGGTGTGGGCATGTGTTTTCCTTGGATATTAACTAAAGTTTGACAATGATAAAGCGAGGATCAATAGTACTCCAGCAAGGTAAAGTTGTATGGTTGTACAAGAGTATTTTTAACATCTTTTACCCTGCAGTTTTACCTTGTTCGAGTACCAGTGTAACATTTTGTGGAGGATCGTGATCGGGCCTGAAGAAACCGGCGGTTTTATTGCACATGGATGTTATTGTAAGAGCAAACAAAATGCGGGTCAATGTCCCTTTCGGTGGGTTTTTTGCGTTATGGAACCTTTGGCCCCTGACTGGTGTATAAACTATGAATATGATCTCTGCGGAGAGACCGATTGGATGAATCCACTTTAATTCGCCGCTCTGTGAATGGCGATCTGGCGGCCTGGGAACCGTTGGTGCGCACGCACCAGCAGGCGGTTTTTCGGTACGCTTATCTGCTCCTGGGCGACCCGGACGACGCGGAAGACGTTGCCCAGGAAACCTTTTTGCGCGCCTGGACACATCTCAAGCGCTTTGATACCGCGCGGCCGCTCCGCCCGTGGTTGCTGAGCATTGCTTCGAACCTGGCGAGCAATTGGCGGCGCGCTGCCGGACGATACGTCTCTGCACTGACGCGTGCGTTTCGCAACGAACCTGTCCCCGATACGATCGAGGAGAAAAGCACCCAACACTTACAGGCCGATGAACTTTGGCAGGCGGTTCAAAACCTGAGCCAAGCCGACCAGCAGATTGTATATCTAAGATATTTCCTTGACCTGCCAGTAGCCGAAACGGCCGAAGTTTTGCAGATCGCCGAAGGCACGGTCAAATCGCGCTTGAGCCGCGCGCTAAAAAAATTGCGAACCATTATTCGAGAGGACTTCCCTGTTCTCTCTGAAGGACGAGAAACATGATGGACCTTGAATTCGAGAAACGACTTCACTCTGCCGCACAGGAATTGGAGTATCCGACTACGCCCGACATTGCGGGATTGGTCGTGACGCGCCTGCGTCCTTCGAATCGTCCGCGCTTCGCCACCAGAAAGTTAGCCTGGTCGCTGACCGTTATGCTGGTACTCGTCTCGAGCCTGATGCTCATACCGACGGCGCGCGCCGCGATCATCGAGTTCATTCAGATCGGCATCGTGCGCATTTTCCCTCAACCAACAGAATCGCCAGCGGATGTGATTCGCACAGCCACCCCTGAAGCCATTCCGCCGTCAACGGCCACACCTGTTATAGATTTCCCGTCGTTGATCCCCATGCTCGATAACATTGCAGGTGAAACGAAATTGGCAAACGCACAAGAAACCGCGCCGTACCCGATCCTGCTGCCCACCTACCCTGCAGATCTGGGAGGGCCGAATCATGTATATGTTCAGGATGTGGAAGGCGTGATGACCATACTCGTCTGGACCGATCCTCAACAACCCGAGCATGTGACGATGAGTTTGCATTTCATCCCGGCAGGGCATTGGGCAATTACCAAAACGGAACCCACCCTGCTTCAGGTGACCGAAGTAAACGGTCAGAATGCAGTCTGGGCGGAAGGTCCCTACCCCTTGACATTACGGAACGGCGAAATTCAACTCACGCGGCTGATCGATGGTCACGTGTTGATTTGGGCGCAGGGCGATATTACCTATCGCCTGGAGACGGATTTGTCTCTTGAGGAAGCCATCATGGTTGCCGAATCTCTCCAGCCGATCCCATAATCCTGGAACCGAACCTCCATAGGCGGTGTATGTATATTGAAATACCATTCACCAAAGGAGGTAGACATGTATTCCAAGATTCGTATTGCACTAGGTCTTACCCTGATATTGTCGCTGGCATTTGCCATCCCCGTATTTGCGGGGGGCTGGGCGGTCATCACGCTGGATGAGGTGCCAACCGGCGTTGTGGCAGGAGAGCCGCTGACAGTTGGCTTTACCGTATTACAGCACGGTCAGACCCCCATGACAGGGCTTGCACCGACAATAAGTGCTGCACTCTATCAGGAGGCGAAACTTGTGGCCGATGCGGAGCCGGATGGAGAGCCCGGGCACTACACGGCAACGCTCACATTCCCGACGGATGGGAATTGGGAGTGGTCCATCCAGGCTTTCACGATGAATCAAAAAATGCCGACTTTAAGTGTTGCTGCGGCGCCTGCTAAAGTGAAAGGTCAGCCTGTCGTGAAGAGTGAGCCGATGGCAAATGCAATCCTTTCACCCTTGTTTATCGTCCGCGCTTCTGCCTTGGGAATCGGGCTTATAGGTCTGATTTTTGTATTCCGTCGCAGGAGCCGCCTGGCAATGGCTGTGACGGGACTCTGCCTGCTGGTGGGAGTCGGCTCGTTCGTGGTGGCGCCAGCCGTCCCTGCGGTGGAGGCGCAAAGCAAGTCAGCGATCCCACCGGTTGAGATGGGGCGTCAATTATTCATCGCAAAGGGCTGTATCACTTGTCACGCCAACGACAAGGCGATGAGCGATTCAGATATGATGATTATCAGCGATGCGCCGGACCTCTCGGAATTTTCGGCCAGCTTCGAAGCACTGCGCCTGCGATTGAAAGATCCCGCTTCCGTCAAATCTGACACGTGGATGCCGGACCTGAATTTGTCGGAGGCCGAGATCGAAGCGCTGATCGCATTTATCAACTCAAAGTAGACATCGCAAGTCTTGCGGACAGTGGTGAAAATCACTGTCCGTTTTTGTTTAACGGTACAATCAACACAGCAGTAAGTTGAGCGACTGCGATGCAGTCCATGGAACAGAGAGAAATGGACATAATCAGGAGAATTTATGGATATTAATGCAGACGAACTCGAGGTGACTCATAATCCTGCCAAAAACCGCTTTGAAACATGGATAGACGGTCAACTTTCCAAGCTGGATTACATGGTGGACGGCGATACCATCGTAATGATGCATGTCGGTGTGTACCCTGCGCATCGCGGACAAGGCGTGGCGGGGAGGGTAACAGAAGTTGCACTTGAGTATGCAAGGGAAAAATCCTTGCGTGTGATCCCCATGTGTTCATATGTCGGCGCATACATTCGCAGACATCCTGAGTATGTTGAGCTGACAAAACAACGTGTAAATGAATGATGAAATCATTTTTCGGCTCGCAAAACGCGGAGACCTGCCAGCCATAGTCTGTATGTTGGCAGACGATGATCTGGGAAGTCAGCGCGAACGATATGAAGACCCTTTGCCTGAATCGTATTACATGGCCTTCGAGCAAATTGATAAAGATCCAAATCACGAACTGGTTGTAGCCGAATTAGAAAGCAAAGTAATCGGCACACTTCAACTGATGTTTCTACCGTCGATTAGTTTCCAGGGTGGATTGCGGGCACAGGTAGAGTCTGTTCGTGTGGACAAAAAATATCGTGGACAGGGAATTGGAAGCGAATTGATGAAGTGGACAATCGAGCGGGCCAGACAGCGCGGCGCACATGTCGTCCAGCTGACAACCCACAAGTCCAGAGAAGAAACACATCGCTTTTACGAAAGGCTGGGTTTTGAAGGGACGCATTTGGGGATGAAGTTGAGTCTGGATTAAAATCCAAAGTATTTCAAAACAAAACGCGCTCATCTCAGAACGTGTCTCTTGTGGCGCGGAGGGCGGAATTCGACATTGTCCCCTTTAGAAGAATATCATCCCCCCCTGCGGGGACGCGCGGTGAAAAAAACAAAACACGCCCTCACGGACGTGTTCGTTATATGGCGGGGAGGGCGGGATTCGAACCCGCGGATGGTTTAACCCATCACTCACTTAGCAGGCGAGCCCAATCAGCCACTCTGGCACCTCCCCGTTTATTCAATTTGAAGGTTTCAATTTATGGGGCTGCAACTTCTGCTAAAGAACCTTCAAACCTTTGGTATTCTAACATGCAACCCTCAGCGGAGGGAGTGGGATTCGAACCCACGTTGGTGTGACCCAAACATGTTTTCAAGACATGCGCCTTAAACCGCTCGGCCATCCCTCCATTGCTCCCTGGGTTTACCACGAAGCGGACAAAATTTTACCATAAAGAAAACGTAAGGAGTGCCCAACATCAAACACTCCTGTCATTCTGAGGGAGCGAAGCGACTGAAGAATCCCGCCGCTCTGCGGCGAAGACCCTTCGCTATGCTCAGGGTGACATAAATCGTATGTTTTGGAAATTAGGCATTCCCGAAAACGTAATTCTATTTTCTTATTCTGACCACTCTTGGTATAATTCCTGCCCTATGAAATATCATATCTGGACCGAAGGCTGCCAAATGAATGTGGCCGACTCGCAGCGGGTTGGCTCGTCTCTTGAGCATCTTGGTTATTCCCTCACTAGTAAACCCGAACAGGCAGATGTTATTGTTCTGAACACCTGCGTCGTACGGCAATCTGCTGAAGATAAGGCCATGGGGCGCGTCAGCTCATTTAAGAAACTCAAGGAAGAGAATCCCGATCTTGTCATCAACCTGATGGGCTG
>DATHRQ010000370.1:0-3424 GCA_035465095.1 Anaerolineales bacterium
TACAGGCACGTGAGATTCTGGATGGACGCGGCAACAAGGACGATGTAGCGCGCGCCCTGGGCGTGCATCCGTTCGTGGCCGAAAAAACAACCGGACAGGCGGGCCGCTTTAATATTGAATTTCTGGAACATGTCTATCGTACATTGATTACAATCGACGAGGGGGTAAAAACGGGACAGGTCACGCTCGATCTGGCCCTTGATACGCTGGTTGTCGAATTGGCACAATAAACACAAATGCAAATTCGAGGTTGAATCCTCTTGACAGAATTATACATACACGTTAGTATGTATAATATGAAGCGCACAAAGGAAGAAGCCGCAATCACCCGCGCAACGATATTGAAGGCAGCGCTGACTATCTTTAGCAAGAAAGGCTATGCTGCTGCAAGGCTGGATGATGTCGCAAAAACCGCCAAGGTCACTCGCGGAGCGATCTACTGGCACTTCAAAGGCAAAGCGGACCTTTACAACACGTTGGTTGAAGAACTATCTGCCCGCGGCGCATCTGTGGTGCAAGCGGCTGTGGCAGGGGGCGGAACAATGATCGATATCCTGCGCCGCGTATTTGTTAGTCAGTGTGCGTTGATCGAAGATGACAAGGAGGCTCGTGCAGTCATGGAATTGGCGCTCTTCAAAACAGGAGTTGACCCCGAATTGCAAGCCGGGCGCCAGAAACAGATCGACGCAGGGAATGCACTGATTGCCGGCATTGCGGGGGCGCTGCAAATGGGCATTGAGCAGGGTCTTCTGCGGGACGATCTAGATCCGACAGATATGGCACGTGCTTTCTTAGCCTTTGAGAACGGTGCCATTCAACAATGGTTGGCTTCACCAAAGTCGTTCTCGTTGAAGAAAAGTGCAGAGTCTTTTGCAGATATATTGATCAAAGGTCTGCAGAAGTAAAGCAAAATTTTTTACCGCTTTTACATACTTAAAGATATGTAAAAGCAAAAGGAGACAAAATGAATACCAAGAACTTGATCACTCGAACCACTGTAACCTTCTTTGCCCTAGCTATTGGCGGAATCATCATGGTACTCAGTGCGAAGACCATGACCGATGCCGTAGACCAGAGCATTCTGATCTCTGTCGGTTCTGCCGTCTTCGGCGCAGGGTTGGCTTTCTTTCTGGTTCGGATCTTTTCCATCGTTGAGAAATAATCATCAGAAATCAGATGCTTCTCACCCTGGATCATCCAGGGTGAGAAGCACGAAGGAAATAAACATGAAACAACATTCACTTTCCAAATCCACTGTTTTACATTTGTTGCCCGGCGCCTTGGGCACGGTTGTATATGTATTGCTTGCCCCCGCTCTTTTAGATAAGGGGTATCCTGCTCTATTTGCCTTGTTGATTGCAGTCGGCGTGGTGACGCTTCCCTTCCAGGTTGGTTACCTGTTTTTACAGCGCCGCAATGCTGATGATGATCAACCTGTGCTCGGCTTGCGCGAGTCCCTGCCCATGTGGCAATACTTCGTATTTCCGCTCATCATGGTGATCTGGGGATTTCTAGCCTCAGGCGCGTTGTCTCTGTTTGACGTTGCCCTTGCCAA
The DNA here is from genome assembly GCA_035465095.1 of Anaerolineales bacterium. GTDB lineage: Bacteria > Chloroflexota > Anaerolineae > Anaerolineales > Villigracilaceae > Defluviilinea. The sequence continues at coordinate 1,556 of DATHRQ010000370.1, forward strand.
AAATTGGTTTAGTTGGCTGCCCGACTGGTTTTTCGTCTTTGATGCCGAGCAATTCAATGTGTTCTCACGCGAAGCGTTAATGACCACCTTCTGGATCGGACTCATTGTCAATGGTTTTGCAGGCCCCATCGTGGAAGAATATTATTTCCGCAGTCATCTGCTTCCGCGTCTCTCTGGACCTCGAAACTGGGCCCCGTTTATCAACATTTCCCTCTTCTCGCTCTATCACTTCTGGACTCCCTGGCAGTTCTTCTCACGCATCCTCTGGTTACTGCCGTGGGGATACATTGCCTGGCGCAAGAAAAATTTCTATCTCATGATGATCGCGCACTGTACAGCCAACACAATAGGATGGCTATTAACCTGGGCCGCCATCTTCGGCCAACAAATTTGATAACCTTCAGAGAGGCCAAGAACTTTACTTATTATTTTCTCATCCCCTGAATGTAAGAAACCAAATTACATCAATATCTGAAACGATAAGATGATAAAAAGGTTTTGGCGCCCCCTGGTACTAATATTTATCACAGGCTTGTTGTCCGTGACCTGGTATGGACGATATGCGTTGATGGATATGGCAACCCCCGTTGGCACCGAAGTGGGCGATCGTGCACCGGAGTTTACCGCCACGGCACTTGACGGGCAGACCATCAGTCTGCGAGATTATCGCGGCAGGATCGTCCTGCTTAATGATTTTGCTACCTGGTGCGGCCCGTGTTTGTTCGAGACGCCTCACCTTGTAGAATTGTATAACGAACAAATGGATGATGTTGCCATTCTTGGTTTGAACATTGCCGAGCAGGAGGCCGATGTGGCCGCCTATCAGGCCGAGTTCAATATCCCTTACCCCTTGTTATTGGATACGGACGGTAAACTGACCGAGATTTACAAGCCGTTGGGTTTACCGACAACCTGGTTCATCGATGACCATGGTGTCATTCAGTATATTCACCGCGGACCGATGACCATGGATATGCTCAGAAACATATTGGACGATTTACGTCAGGGGCGCGAACCTGATGTTTTTTCAGTATCAGGTTCGGGGTAGGGTGATGCGGCGAAGTTCCCTGGTTTTCTTCTCCCTTCTCCTTGCAGCGTGCACGGCTGCCGCGTCATCCACTCCTTCTCCCAATCCGCTCCAACAAATTTCCCCCACAGAAAATTCCACAGCCCCGGCAATGCCGGTGCCGGGCGTCACACCTCATCCAACGAACATCCGCGTGGACGATGATACGATCCATGAAGTTCCGCCCATGTTGGGCTTTGATGGCATCCGCCCGATCTACGACCCGGAGTTCGTACCTGCGTCGCAGGCGCCTCTGCTCGATGAAGAACTGGTCCTGGGTGTTGTTTTAGGCGGGGAGGCAAAAGCCTACCCGGTGACCGTCCTACGCACGCGCGAAATGGTGATAGACGACCTGGCGGGCTGGCATATCCTGGTCAGTTGGTGACCGATCTGTTACACCGGTCTCGTGCACGACCGGCGTATCGATGGTGTGGTTCACACCTTTGGGAATGCAGGTTCGCTTTTTATGAGCGCCATGACCTGGTACGACCACGAAACCGAATCGATCTGGTCGCAGCCGTGGGGCAGGGCCATCATCGGCGAATATAAGGGCGTGCAGCTCGATCTGCTGCCTTCGCAGTTGACCACCTGGGGGCAGTGGAAGGAGTCGTACCCAGACACGCTGACAATGGTCAACGATATCGAGCGCCACAGCCGCTTTCGACAGAGTTTTCAACCGAATTTTGTGATCGGCCTGATGATTGGCACAGACGCAAAGGCCTATTACTATGAAGATGTCCTTTCGCTGGGTGTAGTCAACGATATGCTGGCAGACGCTGACGTTTACCCTCGACGGCGATGAG
>DATHRQ010000371.1:0-3728 GCA_035465095.1 Anaerolineales bacterium
GTTCATTGCGATCAACTATGTGCAGATCTTTTTCATAATCGGCGCTGTCGCATATCTTTATACGGAAGTCTTCGGCCGTTTCTTCAAAAAATATATTCCCCATACCGTGGAGGCGGTCGATCATCCCAACAGCATCACCACAGAAGTGACATTGCGCCCCACAGGCGACCCGATCAAAAAGCAGCGTGCCGGACAGTTCATCTTCGTGCGCTTCCCGAATTCCCCGACCCTGGACGAATCACATCCGTTCACCATCTCCAGCGCGCCTGATGAGGACGTATTGCGGCTGACCATCAAGGCGAGCGGCGACTTCACCCGCGCCCTGATCACCGACCTCAAACCCGGCATGGATGCCACCATCGAAGGCCCGTATGGCATGTTCGATTACAAGACCGGCGGCAATAAACAGATCTGGATCGCAGGCGGCATCGGTCTTACGCCCTTTCTTTCGTTCGTCCGTGACATGGACGGGACTCTGGATCACGACATCGATTTCTACTACACCGTCCGCCACAGGGACGAGGCGCTCTTCTACAATGAGCTCGTAGCGGCGGCCCAGCAGAATCAGAATCTGAAGCTGCACATCCGCTTTTCGGCTACCGGCGGTTCGTTGAACGTCGAGGAGATCGTCAGGGACGCGGGCGGGAATGTAAACGGATACCACATTTACATATGCGGGCCATTTCCGATGATACAGGCATTCGAGAGAAAGTTCATCTCTTTGGGGGTGCCTGCAAATCAAATTCATTTCGAAGAATTCAATTTCCGTTAAAGGAGAAGATCGTGGAAATAGATATATCGATCGAACAGGCCGGCGAACCTGTTGCCGTCATGAAACTGACAGGCGCCATCAATGCATCGAACTTCATGGAGATCGTGGATAAGGCCGGCGAAACCTACAAAAATCCTGCACGCTACCTTTTCATCGACCTGAGCGATGTCCCATCCATCAGCAGTACCGGGATGGTCGCCATACACAAGATCGCGTTGATCTACAGCGGCGTTCCGCAGAAGGTGCAGGAGGATGAGAACCCGGACTTTACGCACAGCCAGGAGGCGCGCAAGTATGTCAAACTCATCAATCCCCAGCCAGAAGTGGATGAGGCGCTCACGAAGGCGGGTATGAAGCTGTTCTTCAAGTTTTTCGACGATGTCGAAAGCGCACTCAAAACGATCTAGGAGATATTGTAACAATGCCCAGAAAATACAGCTACAACAGACGCCGCACTACCAGAAGAAGAAACTCGGGATACAGACGACGTTCCGTGATGATGCAGCCAGGCGTTCAGATCTCGATCCTGCTGGTCGTCGCCCTTATCGTCTACATCATCCTGCAAAGCGGCGGGAGCGGCGCAGGGACGACAACCGCTCCTCTGGCGGCCGAGATCAGTGTTACCGACGCCTACAGCAGGTATCAAGACGGCGCTTTCGTGTTGGACGTCCGTACCGTGGAGGAATGGAATGAGTTCCATGCACCCAACACGACGCTGATCCCGCTGGACCAGCTCACCTCGCGCATTAACGAAGTTCCGCGTGACCGTGAGATCGTGGTGGTCTGCCGCTCCGGGAATCGCAGTCAGCAGGGTCGTGACATTTTGCTGAACGCCGGCTTCGCAAACGTGGCAAGTATGACGGGGGGATTGAACGAATGGCGGGCGCTTGGGTATCCGACTATACCCTAATGCATTATGATAAGAAAAATCCCCTCGCAGTGACTGCGAGGGGATTTTTCTTATTCGGTCACGACCCTGTTCCGCCCCGAATTTTTTGCCTTATACATCATCTGGTCTGCACGGCGCAGCAGGTCACCAAATGCTGTGTCGGCGGGAGAGGCCTCAGCGACGCCAATGCTTACGGTCGAATGGATCGGCTCTCCGTCCAGATTGACCGGCGATCGCTCCCAAATGCTCCGAATGCGTTCGGCAACGATCGCTGCCTGCTGAATATTTGTCTCCGGCAGGAGCAGTCCGAATTCCTCGCCGCCCAGCCTGCCGAAAGTGTCCTGCGCGCGTTTGTGATCCATCGCCACAAGTGAAAGACTTCGCAGTGCAAGATCGCCGGCATGATGACCGTACGTATCGTTGATCCTTTTGAAATTATCCGCGTCGATCACCATGACAGCCATCGCCCGTTCATACCGTTTGAAGCGCAGGAACTCGGCTTCGGCAATACTGAAAAAATGACGGCGGGTCAGGCTGGTGGTGAGCGGGTCGATATTCGCAAGATAGGCCACCATTTCCTTGGCATCCTTTTCGTCAATGAAGGCCTGAAATGATTTTCGGCGGTAGGTTTGTATTTGTAAGGCAGAGAGCCACCCCAATATTTGGACAACGAACTGTGCAGAGGTCGTCACCTGCAGCGTGATGGGGTCGACCCCGGATTTGACAAAGTGGGCAATATATAATGTTCCCACAGAGAATCCGAGTGCCAGTGCGGTCGTTTGATGAATTCTTAACGGGGAGAGTATATAAATAGCAAAGGGAACGATCACATCGAACGACGAGGTCAGGTAGTTTTCCGGGCGTGTAAAGTTGAATAATAAAAGGAAAATGATCGTAATGAACAGCCAGCCGAAGATAAGGCGGTCATAGAGCCGAACCTTTTCGGTCCTGTGCAAAGCAACCCCGAACACAAGCGTGACCAGCACATATCCAACCCGATAGGCCACCATCTTCATAAAAAGGTCCGGCCTGTTCGCGAACAATATCGCATCCACCGTCAGCAGAGCCAGCACACTAACGCTGACAATGCTCATGTACAGAATGCTTTGTCTGATGTCAGTCCTCAACTGAGCAACACGAAAATCGCCCTCGGCATCACCCAGGGAGGTCAGAAAATCACCCGCGATCCGTTTGAACAGCCTTTTGACCATCAGTTTGAATAATAACCCATTCCCGCAACGAATCGAATGGGTCAAATGGGTGCCTGGCAGAATGATACAATACGATTCAATGCGACGTTATATTTTATTGTTCATCTGCTTCGTGCTTTCTGCCTGTGGAGGAAACGCTTCATCCTCATCGACGTCTGAATCAGCGGTATTGACCTCCACCACCTTTCTGGCGGACATCACGCGCAAAATCGCCGGGGACCGCTTCGTCGTCGAGTCGCTTTTGCCGACCGGCGCGGATCCGCACAGTTACCAGCCCACGCCGCGAGATATGACCCGCATCGCCGACAGCAGCCTGCTCATCATCAACGGCGCGGGGTATGAACACTTCCTCGAGGCTTTGCTGGACAATGCCGGGGGTGAGAGAGAAGTCATCGAGGCCTCGGCAGGCATCCTCCCCGAGCGCAGCGGAGGCGCAGACACAGGGCAGGGCGAACATGGCATCGATCCGCACATGTGGCTGGACCCGAACAACGTCATCGTCTACGTGGAAAACATCCGCGAGGCGCTCACGCATCTCGACCCCAATGGCGCGGAGGTCTATCGATCCAATGCGGATGCATATGTCGCTGAACTCAGAGATTTGGATGCATGGATCGTCGAACAGGTCTCACAAATTCCGCAGGACATACGCCTGCTGGTTACCAATCACGAAGCGTTGGGATAGTTCGCCGCACGATACGGCTTTACGATTACAGGCACCCTGGTCGAAAGTATTAGCTCGGGGGCGTCCCCCTCCGCCAAGCAAATGGCAGGCCTGATCGACCAGATCGAAGCAGGCGGCGCGCCGGCCATCTTTTTGGATGCGTCCGATAACGAAGCGCTGGCGCGGCAGATC
>DATHRQ010000372.1:0-3619 GCA_035465095.1 Anaerolineales bacterium
GATTCGAGAGTCAGCCGTCGGCCGAGTTCGATGGCGGCTTTGATCTGCGCGGCCTTGGCGTCGCCAAGGCCGTGCTGTTTTTTGATGTCCGCGAACGGGGCTCGGTGCAGACCCGTCAGCCCGCCGAATTGGTTTAGCAGGCGCTGCCCGACCGCCACGGCATTCTCGCCCTTTACGCCGACGCGCAGGAGGATGGCCAGCAGTTCGGCGTTGGTCAATGCCTGGGGTCCCAGCGAAGCAAGCCTCTCTCGCGGACGATCCGATTCATGTAAATCCATGATGCGGTAAACGGGTTTGGAAGTCTTTTTGGCCATAAGTTTTCCCTCAATCAATAGGTTTCAATGCTCTATTGTACAGCGAATCTCGAAATACCTTGCTTGACATACCATTTCGCCTCAATTAGAATACGGTTCGCCTATATTTTGGGCCTGTGGCGCAGCTGGGAGCGCGCGTCAATCGCACTGACGAGGTCAGGGGTTCGAATCCCCTCAGGTCCACTAGGCAGTGAACAGTGGATAAACTTGATGCAGTTCACTGCTCACAACAAAGATATGGGCCCATGGCGCAGTTGGGAGCGCGTCTCAATGGCATTGAGAAGGTCGAGGGTTCGAATCCCTCTGGGTCCACACAACGTAAGGCAGATTGCCAATCTGCCCCACGAAAAGTTAGGACAGGAGTAGTAGGTCATCCCGTCAGCGAGAAGGGAGAGCGAGGTGGAAGCCCTTCAACGGCATCGTATGGGAATGCCAAGTAGACCGAACTCGCCTGTTTTCTCGAAAGAGAGGCTTTGCTGGTGAATGCGGTAAAACCGCAAGTAGTCAGCAACGGGAATGCCCGTTATAGCAATCAAGTGACGTTGGCAGGTTAGGACGTTTGAACCCTTCGATAAACTCAGGGCAAGCGTTCCAACTTGAAAACGTAATTCGGGTGGTACCGCGGAGGCAGTCCTTCGTCCCAGAGTGGATGAAGGACTTTTTGTTTTTCCTCACCCTACCCTCTACCCTTCGGGCACACGTTCCACGGGGAGAGGAGATTTGAGCAAAAGGAGGCTCGCATGAAAAAGAATATAAAGATCAATTACATCTTCTGGAAACGGGGGCCTCTTCTTCTGCGCCCTCTCACTGTTGCGAAGTATTAATGACGCTCGACCTACGACATTCAACAGAACTGATGAGGTAACTATGACTGAACCAGACAAGCAAACAAGAGATCAAACGAAAGACATTTCCTATGATCCCGGCGCCATCGAGAAAAAATGGCAGGATAAGTGGGAAGCGGATAAGTTATATCGCGCAGTAATCGACGAAAGCAAGCCGAAACATTACGCGTTGACGATGCTTCCGTATCCCAGCGGTGACCTGCACCTCGGTCACTGGTTTTCGATGATTCCCCCCGATGCGCGCGCGCGGTACATGCGCATGAAGGGATACAATGTTCTGTTCCCGATGGGATTCGATGCGTTTGGCCTGAACGCGGAGAACGCCGCCATCAAGGATGGCATCCATCCGATGGAGCGGACTTTTGCGAACATTGAACGGATGCGCAAGCAGATGCGGTCCATGGGCACGATGTTCGATTGGGAGCGCGAAGCTATTTCAGCCGACCCGTCCTACTACAAATGGACCGAGTGGTTCTTCATCCAGTTGTACAAGGCGGGGCTGGCATACCGCAAGATGTCGCCTGTGGACTTCTGCCCGAAGGACAACACCACGCTGGCGCGCGAACAGGTGATCGGTGATAACCGGGTCTGCGAACGATGCGGCACGCCGGTCATCAAAAAGAATCTGGAGCAGTGGTTCTTCAAAGCCACAAAATATGCAGACGAACTGCTGCGTTTCGATGAAATAGACTGGCCCGAACGCGTGAAAGTGTTGCAGACGAACTGGATCGGACGGAGTGAAGGCGCCTCGGTCATTTTCAAAACGGAGGCTGGCGACGATATCGAGATCTTCACCACCCGCCCAGATACACTATGGGGCGCGACCTTCATGGTATTCGCACCCGAGCATCCGCTGGTGGACAAGATCACTACGCTGGAGCAGAAGCAAGCCATCGAAGAGTACAAACTGCAAGCCGCGCGCCAATCGGACATCGAGCGCGAAGCCTCGGACAAGGAAAAGACGGGCGTGTTCACCGGCGGCTACGCCATCAACCCGGTCAACAACGAGCGCATCCCGATCTGGATCGCAGATTACGTCCTGATGTCGTATGGCACTGGTGCGATCATGGCCGTCCCTGCACACGACGAGCGCGACTTCGCCTTTGCCAAAAAGTATGGTCTGCCCATCGTCGAGGTGATCAGGCCCGAAGGTAAGGATGAATCGGGCGAATTGGAAGAGGCGTACATCGGCCCGGGTGTCATGGTCAACTCCGGTCCATTCAACGGCACGAAGGTCAGCACAGAGAAGGGACGCAGGAATCCCGGTATCGCGGCGGTCATCGATTGGCTGGAGGAAAAAGGCATCGGCAAAGAGTCGGTCAACTATCGTTATCGCGACTGGCTGATCTCGCGTCAACGTTATTGGGGCGCGCCCATCCCGATGGTCTACTGCGAGACGCACGGATGGAACCCGGTGCCGGAAGATCAACTGCCTGTCTTGCTGCCCGAGGATATCGAATGGAAGCCGACGGGTGAATCGCCGCTGAAACTGCACCCGACATGGAAGCATACGACCTGCCCGGTCGGCGGCGAGCCGGCCGTACGCGAGACCGATACGATGGATACCTTTATGTGTTCGTCGTGGTATCACCTGCGTTACCTGTCTCCAGATTACGATCAGGGTCCGTTCGACGATGCCGAGTACAACTACTGGATGCCCGTCGATACATACACAGGCGGCATCGAACATGCCACCATGCACCTGTTATACACACGCTTCTTTCACAAGGCACTGCGCGATATGGGCATTACCGAAGGCAGTGAGCCGATGCTGCAACTGCGCAACCAGGGCATGGTGCTGGCCGAAGATAACAGCAAGATGTCCAAGAGCAAGGGCAACGTTGTCGCCCCCGACATATTGGTGAAGCAATACGGTGCAGACACTGTCCGCTCATACCTGATGTTCTTCGCACGCTGGGAGATGGGCGCGCCCTGGGACCCACAAGGCATCGAAGGCTCTGCGCGCTGGCTGCGGCGTGTGTGGACGATCTTTACGGATCCGACCCCGCCTACACCTGACCCCGCCTACGATGGTCGTGACCTGCGCCGACATGTCCACCAGACCCTGCGCAGCGTAACGCACGACTTCGAGAACTTTGAGTTCAATACGATCATCTCGTCCCTGATGGAGTTGATGAATGAGATGTACAAAGCGCGTGAAGCTGGGGCGGTTGGTTCTCCTGCATGGCAGGAAGCACAGGAAATCTACCTGAAGATGCTGGCTCCCGTCGCGCCGCACATCGCCGAAGAACTGTGGACGGAACACCTGGGCAAGCCATACTCGATCCATCAGCAGTCATGGCCTGAATTCGACGCTGAAGCTGCCAGAGAGGATGAGATCGAACTGCCGGTGCAGGTCAACGGTAAGGTACGGGACAGGATCACGGTCCCGGCAGAAGCGGATGACGATGAGATCAGGTCTGCAGCGCTGGCCTCTGAGATCGTCCAGAAATACTTGGA
>DATHRQ010000373.1:0-2129 GCA_035465095.1 Anaerolineales bacterium
GCGCCCTGAAAAAATGACGGCTGCTCATCCACATGAGACATCAACACGGAAAGCTGTTCGTCCCAGGGAGCGTCGTTCAATGAGACGAGAAGCCCATCGCGTATACCTTTGATCTGAATCAATGATTTCGTCTCATTCATAACTGAAAGTATCTGCAAAATTATAGCATGAAGTATCCGGCACTTAACTATCCGCCCGGGCCCTGTGCAGCTTCAATGGCCTTCAATTCAAAGTAAGCCTGCATGACTCTGGCAACGATCGGCGCGGCAACCGTACCGCCCTCACCGCCATTATAGGCAAAGGCAACAATAATGACCTCGGGATCTTCATAGGGCGCATATGCCAGCGTCCATGCGTGTGTGGGCCATGCGCCAAACTGACAGCGATTGGCCTCACGGGCTACATCGTCACAATATTCCGCCGTGCCCGTTTTCCCTGCGACGGGTACGGGAATATCGAAATCCTCCATAAACACATCATGCAGCGTGCCCAGTGTATCGGTAACAGCCAGGCGTGTACCGGTGCGGACTGCTTCGACCGAAGAATCCGCAACCGTCTTCACCACACCTGTCTCATCGCAGTAGCCGAATTCGCAACTAAATTCCTTGATGATCGGATCCTGGGTAATATCCCATTTCAGATTTGCGGTGAATGGGGATATCTGATAACTGCCTTCGACAGGTACGGGTGAAAGCGTAAAATCTTCCGGATCAAACCACATTGGAATCACACGTCCTTCATTATCCTGCACTTCACGAACAACGGTCGGCTGCATTACCTTTCCGTAGTTCGCTATGGTCGCCCCGGACATCAAGACCTGCAGTGGCGTTCCAAGGACATATCCCTGCCCAACACTGGCTATGTATGTGTCACCTGTCGACCAGTTTTCACCTGTATTAATACGCTTCCATTGCGGCGATGGGACAAGGCCGTCTTCCTCACCCGGCAGCTGTATGCCCGATCTCTCACCGTACCCCAACGCCCTGGCATATTCACCCAGACGAAAAATTCCCAACCCCTCTTCGATCTCATCCTCAAACCCGCCACCCAATTTATAGAAACATACGTTGCTCGAATAGGCAACACAGTGGAAAAAATCCAGCGAACCAAAGCCTGCCTCGTTGATGACGCCGTTGCGCTCGTAGATCCAGTCCACGAACGGGCGAGAATTCGCCTCCGTGCAGGGGTCGTTGGGAGAAAATCGCTCGCACAATACAAGTCTGCCGGGCGTTTGGACGATCTGACCCAGGCTGACCACTCTCTCATTGATTGCACCTGTCGCAGTCGTCAATTTGTATACAGAACCCGGCGCCAGTTCTGCAGAAATCGCATTATTAACCAACGGACGGCGCGGGTCTTCGGCCAGTTGTTCATAGTAATACCCGGGGATAAAGCGGGCCATGCGATTGTTCTCAAAAGTCGGATAGGTGACCATCGCAAGGATCTCACCCGTCTGCGGATTCATGGCAATCACCACACCACTCGATATACGGTTGGTGCCAAAAAAGGCGTTCCAGGAATTGATCTCGTCCACCAAGGCGGACTCGGCAGCCTTTTGCAGACGCACATCGATCGTCAGCACAACATTATGCCCCGCGGCAGGCGGAATGGGAGGCTCTAGATTCCGAAGCACCTCTCCAGCAACATCGCGCTGAACGACGCGTAATCCATTTCGACCGATCAGAATATCGTCCAACGAGGCCTCCACACCTGAATAACCGATCTTGTCGCGATTCGTCACATACCCAAGCGCCTCGTAGACATCCTGAGAAGCGGCAGGGATTGGCCCAAGGAAGCCCACGACATTCGCTGTCAACGAGCCGGTCGGATAATCCCTGATAGGCTCGATCTCGATGGAAACACCGGGCCAATCGACCGATTTCTCAGCGATAACCCGCGCCAGATCCTCAGAAATATTGCATGCGATCTTAACAGGGGTAAACGGTGCGAGCGAAGCGCCGAGCGCAACCATATCGGCAATGGTAGGGCCGGGCACACACGCGGAAAATAGTTTTGCAAAATCAAGCGTCTCGTCCGTCACGGGTCCGCCGACGGGCACGTCGGTCAGTTCGGATATCTCACGATAGATCCTCTGGATGTCTGCATCATCATCGGGCAGACCGGCCGGA
>DATHRQ010000374.1:0-1536 GCA_035465095.1 Anaerolineales bacterium
CCCCCGTTTGTTTGATGGCAGCGCAGGTTTCCTCCGTCACGCGGATGGAGCGCACCCATCCCAACTCTAGTGTATTCAATCCAACAGATTTGCTGAATTCGATCGCGCCTACCGAGCCACCCGGTTTCTTGGGAGTACCAATTGGGGAACCGACTGTGCCAAACGAAAACGATAAAGCCATAAAATCTCCTTTATGCGTACTGCTCTTTCAGGGGCTAAGCCCCTGAAAGAGCAGTAAACTCAACTTCTCCCACAGAGGCGGACCCAGTATCAGCAATCCGATCAAGACTGCCGCAAGTGCCGCGATCAAGACAGCCGCCGCACCCACGTCCTTCCCCACCTTGGCTAATGGATGCTGCACGGGGCTGGCCAGGTCCACTACTACCTCGATGGCAGTGTTTAGGAACTCTGCTGCAAAGACCATGGTGACCGTGATGATCAGGATAGCCCAGTCCTGTGTGGGTAGTTTCAGCCAAAACGCAAGGATGAACACTGCAAAAGCAGCAACAGCGTGGATCCAGGCATTTTGCTGCGTTTGAAGAACATACCACCAGCCGCGAAAAGCATGCCCAAAGGCGGCAATGCGTGAATTAAAAAAATCCCTTAATGTCATGATTGTATATGAAACGTATTACAAGATACGTTATTAATCCTCACGAATTTTGATATTGCCAAGCCCAAGCGATTCGAGGATCTCTGCCTGCGCCTTCCACATGAGCGCTTTCTCGCCTGCGTCCGCATGATCGTGCCCAAGTAAATGTAACACGCCGTGAACGACCAGCAATTGCACTTCCGATTCAAGCCCGTGACCGGCTTTCTCTGCGCTTCTGGCGGCATAAGGCATCGAGATGATGATGTCGCCTATATAACGCGCACCAGTTTCCGGGTCCGATTCGGAGGCGGGGAAGGAGAGCACATCGGTTGGGGCATCGATTCCGAGATATTCCCGATTCAATTTTTGCAATTGTATGTCATCCGTTAACACAAAAGTGAGATCGCAATCAAGAGATTGTGATTGATGTTTGAGCGCAGCATGTGTTGCCCGTTCGATCAGGTCTTTGGAAAAAGTGAAAGTTGATTCGATATTGATCATTATTTGCGTGGCACCGTGGCAACATCTTCAGCCGCAGATTGTTCCACGGCCGGTTTTTCCTTTGGATAGGGGATGCGCGAATGATGCGTCCCTTTGAGTATTGTGACAAATGAATCGGTGATGATGCTGAGATCCTGGAGTGTCAATTGCGTGTTATCAAGCTGTCCCTGCTTCTGTGCAGCTTCGATCGTGGCGAGAACAAGTTCGCGAATCTCTTCTTCACCCTGCGGACGGATGGCGCGTGTACGTGCCTCTGTCCCATCGGCGAGCATCAGCAGCGCTGTTTCGCGTGAGCGCGGGCGCGGGCCGGGATATTGGAAGTCTGCATCATCCACCAGGGATGCTTCCCCACCTGCGGCTTCGATGGCCTTGCTTTGCTGGTAGCGTGTGATCATGGTGCCATGATGCTCGAGAATGAAATCGTCGATGCGGCGCGGCAGGCG
>DATHRQ010000375.1:0-5795 GCA_035465095.1 Anaerolineales bacterium
TTCGCCAACAATCAGCAATTTCTCCGCGATAAAGGGACGCGGCGTGCAAGCGACATACGATAACAAATCCGTTTACGTGGGTGGACCGCGGCTGTTGGAAAAGCTTGAGCTTTCTCCATCAGAGTCTCTCTCAAGCTTTGCTGATGAATCTGGAAAAAAAGCGCAATCCGTTGTCTATCTGATTATTGAGAAGGATGTGGTCGCTGCATTTGCCGTGGCAGATAAGATCCGTTCGGAGAGCAAACAAGCCGTCGAGCGGTTGCATGATATGGGTGTAGAAGTCGCCATGTTGACCGGTGACAGCCGTCCCGTTGCTGAAGCGGTCGCATCCGAGTTAGGGATTGACCATGTCTTTGCTGAAGTACTGCCAGAGCACAAGGATCAGAAAATCGCGGAGTTGCAATCACAGGGCAACCGCGTGGCAATGGTTGGCGACGGAGTCAACGATGCGCCTGCGCTCACGCGCGCAGATGTCGGCATCGCGATTGGCGGTGGTACGGATGTGGCTATCGAATCGGCAGGCTTGATCCTCGTCAAAAGTAATCCGTTGGATGTTGTTAAGATCATCGCTTTGAGCCGCGCCAGTTACGGCAAGATGATCCAAAACCTGTGGTGGGCAGCGGGATATAATATCGTAGCGCTTCCGCTGGCGGCAGGCATCCTGGCACCGTGGAATATCCTTCTTTCGCCTGCGATCGGCGCAGTGCTGATGTCGGTCAGCACGATAGTCGTCGCCATCAATGCGCAATTACTGAGGAGAGTATCCATTACATCTTAAGATAGGAAGGTTGCCGAATGCGAAAATATGCCCTGTTCTTACTGGTTCTATCTGGGATGTTGCTTGCCGCGTGCGGTGGAAAGGTTGACTCTGGTGTAACGCCTGCGAGCGATAAACTCACATTTCTATTCTTTTACACAGATGGTTGAATTCCTTGAATGAATATGCAGCCCGTCGTGAACGGACTCAACGAAATCTATAGTGACCAGATCGAATTCCGTGAACTGGATGCCAATGCGCCGGATGGACAACAGGCCTTCCGTGCGTATGCCCTGCCTGGGCATCCAGGATATATCTTGCTCAATCCAGAGGGTGAAGTTCTTTGGAGAGGATTTGGTGAGCAGAGTCGAGAGAGTATTGAAACGCAGTTGCAGTCGGCAATGAATCGGTGAAGTTATACAATCAAAACATCGGAAGGTATAGTTAATGCCAAAAAGAAAACCTCCCCAAAGGTTTAATCCAATGACTCTGATGTTGGTCGGTCTGGGGCTCATCGTCATTGCAGTCATTTTGTTGAATAATGGGAGTTCAACAGGCAAGCCTGTGGTCATAAATAATACGTCTGTGCCGCCCGTTCCTACACTCCATGCGGACAGAGTGGCGGAGGGCGAGGGCTTGTACATGCAATATTGCTCGGAGTGTCATGGCGTAGACTTGAAAGGCTCGCCCACTTGGAAGGAACCACTCGCAGACGGTTCTCTCCCGCCTCCGCCGCAGGACGACACGGGTCACACCTGGCACCACCCTGACAGGCAATTAATTGAGATCATCCAGAACGGTGGCGATCCAGATTTCAGTTCAAAGATGCCCGCCTTTGGCGATAAGCTAATAGAAGATCAGATCGTATCCATCCTCGAGTTCTTCAAGAGTAAATGGGGTGTGGAGGCTCGTGAAGCCCAATGGTGGATTAGCGTCCGCCCTGAATAGGAACATAAATGGATCAGCAACAGAACAACCACGAACTTCCGAGGAGCGCCTGCGGAGGGATACTCAAAGATCCTTCAAAATACCCAAGCGCAGAATATCGAGGTGAAATAGTTTACTTCTGCACCTGTGCCTGCCTGCAAGTCTTTGAAAAGACGCCTGATGCGTTCATGGCGGGGGAGGTGGAGCACCCAATAGAGAAGGAATAATCAATTTATGGAAGTCACACAGACTTCCGTAATTTATTATGACGTTCATCATAAGCCATTTGGCGTATTGCACACGCCGCCATTTTACGCTGTCCCCTGTTCCCTGAAAAAATTATCATTGACTTGAATAAATTATTGCGGATAAATCAGGTCATATTTCATTTGTTTGAATGGCATTTGTCACTGCCCCAAGAAACACCCGCAAGATATGATGACATCATATTAAACGGAGACATTATGAACACATCACGTAAATTCCTTCTTATCTCGATGATCGCATTGCTCACATTGACTGCTCTTCCAGCCTGTTCTACACAGAGTACATCCAGCGACTTGCATATGATGCCAATGGACCAGATGCCTGCGGAAGTTCAAATGGCACCTGTGACAGTTCAAACTGCCTATCAATTCAACGCAGCAAACCCCGACATCATGAAAAATATTCCTTGTTACTGCGGTTGTTGGAATATCGGTCATACCTCCAATTATGATTGCTACGTGTCCAACGTAGACGGTAGCGGCGCCATTACCTTCGACAACCATGCTCTCGGCTGCTCGATCTGTGTAGACATCACGCAGGATGTTATACGAATGTTGCGGGATGGGAAAAGTCCGCAGGATGCTAGGGCATATGTAGATGCGACATATGCGAAATATGGACCGTCTAACATTCCCTAGTTTAATGAAATTGCATTTCTCCCTTCCTCTCTTTGTAATGGCTGGGCTGGTGGTGGCGTTCGTACCATTGCCAGTCCAGCCCATTACGCCTCAAGAACGGATCTTGGAAATTGATGCGCGGCAATATGCATATTCTCCTTTTGAAATTCGCGTCAACCAGGGTGACGTGGTGACCCTGCATCTCGTCAGTACGGACGTGGTCCATGGCATCTACATTGACGGCTACGACCTTTCCATCGAAGCCGACCCAGGTCAATACGCAACCCTGACTTTCACCGCGGACAAAGCAGGCTCCTTCCGCTTTAGATGTAACATCACCTGCGGAGCGATGCATCCCTTCATGATCGGTAAACTGACGGTTGGCACAAACAACTGGTTGTATCGTTCCATTGGACTTGCAACCTTAGCGATATTTGGAACTGCTATCTCCATAAAACAAAAAGCATAAACCCATCATGGCAAAGATCGAACTTACCCGTTTCCCCTTTATAAAGAACACCCTCAAAAGCCGTTACCCGCAACTGGCAGTATTTATTGTCATGTTAGTCGGCTACATCTTTGCTATCCTTGCAGGAATCATCGGTACGCCTGTGGGAAGCCGTAATTTCAGCATTGTTTTTGTATGGATCGCGTGGTGGGCAATTCTGATTCTCGTTGCTGTGCCATTCTTCGGGCGTGGCTGGTGTGCCGTTTGCCCCATTCCATTACCAGGCGAATGGTTACAACGTGGTGCGATACTTGCCCCCCCTGATAAACGACCCAGGTGGCTGAACCTACGTGTACCAAAGATGTTCCGCAACATCTGGTTGCAAAACATCTCCTTCCTGCTGCTTGCTCTCTTTAGCAGTGTGTTGCTTACAACGCCAAACGTTACAGGCATTGTCCTTGCTGCCATGCTCTTCGCCGCGATTGGACTGAGCACGATCTTCGAGCGGCGCGCCTTTTGCCGTTATCTCTGTCCTGTTGGTGGATTTATTGGACTCTACTCTCAAACTGCTCCGATTGAGTTGCGCATCAAAGATAAACAAATTTGTGTGAAATGCGAAGGTAAACCTTGCTATAACGGTTCATCCGCAGGCTATGGCTGTCCGTGGGATGTTTTCCCTGGCGGGTTAACCAAGAATACCTACTGCGGACTCTGCATGGAATGCATCCGCACCTGTCCGCATGACAACATTGCCGTCAACCTACGTTCATTCTCTGCCGATCTTGCCAAACCCTCCACACGCATGGACGAAGCTTTCAAAGCCTTCATCATGCTCGGCTCGGCGATGATCTACGCAGGTGTGCTGCTTGGTCCGTGGGGAACGCTCAAGGATGCAGCATACAATGTTGGCTCAAATGTATGGTTCCTTTATGCAGTTGTGTTCCTTGCAATCATCTTCGGTGTCCTTCCAGGAATATTCTCGTTGGGATTCCTGAAAGCAAAAAGCAATATGCCCTTCAAGCGTCGATTTGCATCTCTTTCCACTGCCCTCATTCCTCTTGGCTTGATGTTCTGGGTAGCGTTCAGTTTATCGTTTGTTCTGACCAACGCTTCCTATATCCTTGCTGCCCTCTCCGATCCACTTGGGCTGGGATGGAATCTGTTCGGCACTGCAAACACGGCGTGGCAGCCGATGCTGACATCCATTCTTGCTCCTGCGCAAACACTTGCACTTGTCGGCGGGTTGATCTGGTCAACACGCACAGCACAGAAAGCCGCCAGCGAAACTCGCACATCGTCCATCCCTGTCATTGTTTATTGTTTTATCCTCACTTCGGTCATGCTCTGGTTGCTGCTATGAAACGCTCAGAACTCCTCACAAGGCTCATCGTCGCCGTGGCAGTTATCGGCGTAATCGGAACACCGATCTATCTTTGGTTACGTACTCCCATCATCCATGCGCGCATGGCGGAGAACGGCGGCTGGAATCCCGATGTTATCCAGGCAGAAGCAGGAAAGCCTCTTCATTTGAAATTCACATCTGATGATGTCGTGCACGGTTTTGCGGTTGGTCAGATGGATATGGCTGCGCTGGACATCATCCCAGGTAAAGTCAGCGATGTCACACTAACGTTCGAGGAGCCTGGGATTTATACCTACTACTGCACACGCTGGTGCGGACTCAATCATTGGCGGATGCGCGGCACCATCGAAGTTAGCGGTTCATCTTCGGACCCTCAACCTGTTTCGCCTCCGCTATACGTTTTCCTCAACCTCGACATTGACGCTCCGCACGATGCACCATCTTTTCCAATGAGCAAGCCATCAGCGGTCAATGGTCAGTTACTGGCAACTGACTTTTCAATTGCTCTCTCTAACGAAGATTATTTGACACATTCGCCATTTGAAGTGTTCGAGGGTATGAAAAACACTTCACTGACGGATCAAGAGCGTTGGGATGCGGTTGCCTATCTCTGGCAATCCAATACCACACCCGAAGCTCTCGCAAACGGGAAACAACTCTACGCCCAAAACTGCGCCGCCTGTCACGGTGAGAACGGTTCAGGCGATGGAGTCTTTGCCGATGATCTGGCAGAAGCAGGTGAAGCATCCATGCAAGCAATGACAGGTGCGCATGATATGGTCATGCAAGCACCGCCCGATTTCACAGACCCGAAGCGGATGTTGGGCGCGAGCCCCGCCTTATTACAGGGGAAACTTTTACGCGGCGGCATGGGCACGGGCATGCCCATGTGGGGCGTGATTTTCACTGAAGAACAAATCTGGGACTTGATCGCGCATCTCTATTCGTTCCAGTTTGAATATCCAAAGTAAGGAGGCTTAATGAATAAGAAACAAAGAAGACAGAAATTAAGGGAGCAAAAACAGAAAAGAAGAAACACCACAATCCTTCTGGCAATAGGCGGATTTATGTTGGTCTTTGCAGCGATCCTGTTTGCACGACAGGGTGGTGGTGATGGCAGTGGAACGCCATCAATTTCAGTGGATCAACAGCGGATCGATTATGGAGATCAGCACTTTGGCACCAATTTGACCTTTGCTGTCAAGGTTTCTAATACGGGTGACGGTACATTGCGTTTCAAGGAAAAACCCTACATCCAGGTTCTGGAGGGGTGCTGACCACCTCAATTGACCATCGGTTCGATGGTACTTAAACCTGGTGAAAGCACCACTGTCCAATCCAGCGTATTCATGATGCACGAAGGCATGGATGGCCCTCATGATTTTGCAGTGCATCTGAAGACGAACGATCCAGCTA
>DATHRQ010000376.1:0-4628 GCA_035465095.1 Anaerolineales bacterium
CAGCGAATAAACTCCAAATTATCAGCGGTTCAGACCTCCCATCAGGCTGGTCAGGCAAACCCCATGACCTGCATCAGGCATCAGCCTCGGCCCGCGGCGAATGGTTTTGTTTCGTGGATGCAGATACCTTCCTCTCGCCCCAGGCCCTTTCAGCCTGTTACGCCAAAGCGACCGAAACCAAAGCGGATATGTTCACAATCATGACCTTTCAGATACTCGGCTCGTTCTGGGAGAAGACCGTCATGCCGCTGGTAATGACCGCGCTTTCAGTGGGATTTTCACCGCGCAAGGTCAACGACCCTGAAACAAAAGACGCCATCGCAAACGGACAGTTCATCCTCATCAAACGCTCCGTCTACGATGCCATCGGCGGGCATGAAAGTGTCAAAGACCAGATCGTGGAGGACAAGGCCATCTCGGAGCAGGTCAAATGGAACGGTCACCGCCTGATCGTTGCCAACGGGGCCAAAGTCGCCAGGACGAGGATGTACACCTCCCTGCCTGAGATGTGGGAAGGCTGGACGAAGAACATCTATCTTGGGCTGCGGGATCAAACAAGTCTGTTGTGGCTGGGAGTATTCGGTGCATTCCTTGCTTTGATAACTGTGTTTTTTCTCCCCATTTGGCCTCTGCTTGGTTTGGTTTGGTATTTCAATAACGGTGGAGGGCTGGCTCTGGCAGTTGTAGCAGAATCATTGGTGATGTGGGCCTATTTGATCTTCGTCCGTGCAAAGGTTTCGATCAATATGGAAATCTCACCCTGGTATGCGCTGACCACGCCGCTCGGCGCGGGCGTGTTTGGGGCCATGATGCTCACCTCCGCGTGGAAGGTGATCTCCGGGCAGGGCGTTTCTTGGCGTGGAAGATCGTACAAGCCTAAATGACCTATAGTAAGTAAACAATAAAAAGGATAACAAAAATGAAACCAAGAACCATACTTTTGCTTGCAGGGGCAATTCTCCTCAGCGCCTGTGGGGCGCCCGGAGATATTGAAGTCCACGATCCCTGGGTGCGCCCGACGGCGCAGGGCGAGAACGCCGCTGTGTACTTCCAACTGCACAACCACTCGCAAAATGCGGATGAATTGATAGGCGTCTCATCCAATCTTTCGGACAATGTTGAGATTCACGAAAGTAAAATGGAAAACGATGTCATGCAGATGAACATGCTTTCGAGTCTGCCGCTCGAGGCCGGCAGCGAATTTCTGTTTGAGCCGGGCGGCCTGCACATCATGCTTGTCGGCGTGGATCAGGAACTGAAACCCGGCGAGCACATCCAGGTCACATTACATTTCGAGACGCACGAAGATATCGTCATCGAAGTCCCCGTAGCAGACTCGGCAGAGGGAGGCGATCATCCCCAGTAGGGAACACTACATCAGTTAAAATCGTCCTGCCAATAAAGGAGATACAACATGAAAAAATATCTACTATTTCTACTGGTATTGGTACTTTCAGCCTGCTCTGCCGGCGGAAATGCCGAATTCAATCGCAATCAGGCCAAATGGCAGGACGCAAACATCACCCACTATCGCTTCGACCTAACCGTCGGCTGTTTCTGTCCGTTCAGAAGCCAGATGCCGGTGACGGTTGAAGTGCAGGACCGCGAGGTCGTTTCGATGGTCGATGCCAACGGAGAGACCTTTCCGCTGACAGATCCGACGAGTGAATTCGTCCTGAGATACGCGACGATCGACCGCCTCTTTTCGGAACTCGGTTCTGATTCCGTGCAAGGAGCCGACAAACTAACCGTGAGCTATGACCCAACCTACGGATTCCCGTCTGAGATCTCCATCGACTTCATCGAGTTGGCCGTCGACGACGAGTTGTACCTCTCGGTCTCAGCGTTTGAACCGCTCCCGTAAACGGAATCAGCCATAAGGCCGGAACGAATCGATGCCCCGATGAATATTCATCGGGGCATTTTTTAAATCCAAAATTATTTTTTATCATCCAGCAGAATCTGAGTCGATTCTCATATAGACCGGGAACAATCCATCAGTATTCGTCGTCAAGTTCGGTAATAGGAGAAAACCATGAAAAAAATAATCTTACTCTTTCTTGTACTGATCCTGGCCGCCTGTGCATCGGCACCCGGCAGAGAGACAGGAACCGAACTTACCCGTAACCAGCAAAAATGGCAGGAAGCAAACATTTCCCATTACAGCTTCCAGTTGGGCGTAACCTGCTTCTGTCCGGTCGGCGGTGTAATGCCCATGACCGTGGAAGTAAAGGATGGCGAAGTCGTTTCGCTTGTGGATGTCAACGGAGAGGCTTTCCCTGCGACAGATCCATTGAACGATTTGATCGAAAAGTATGTGACCATTGACCGTATCTTTTCGGAACTCAATTCTGATTCTGTTCAAAATGCCGAAAGACTTGAAGTCACCTACGACCCCACCTACGGCTTCCCGTCGGATGTCGTTATTGACTTCGTCGAAGTCGTAGCCGACGACGAGTTGTACCTGTCAGTTACAGGATTTGAGCCGCTCCCTTAAACAGGAACAGGCATCAGCCATGCAGGAAGCGACCCCAATGAAAATCCATTTGGGGGCGCTTCAATTAACTTTACACTTCGTCCAGGAGCACCTGGTCCGGGCCGCGATCGATCTCCCACGGGTAAACGATAAACGCATCGGTGGTGGCTGCGAAATAATCAGGGCGCACATGCCCAAACAAATTCCGATAGGGATTGAAATGCAGCACGCATGTTTCAGGGAAACCGCCCGCCGCAGAGACGCGGTTCTTCACCGCCGTGATCGTGCGCCCCGAACCCCAAACATCGTCCACAATGAGCGTGGGCCTGCCGCGCAATTTGTCGTCAGAAGGAAATTGGATAAACTCCGGCCATACCATCAACTTGGCACGTTCGCTCTCTGTCTGCGCAGGGAAGTCCACTGCAGCGGTCAGGACATGGGTGACATCCATCGCTTCGGATAGCATACCGCCCGGGACGATGCCGCCACGCGTAATGATGACCATCGCGGTAAATTCACGCTCGAACTGCGGGATCAAGTGGTCTATAAGGCGATCCACTTCGTCCCATGAGATCATTTCGCGGCGGGGTTCGTTTTTTGGCTGCATAATGTATTCCTCAAAGCCTAGCTTAGAACAGCAGCCAACGGCGCAGGCGCGGGGACCCGCATCGGCTGTTCGACAGTTTCCCGCGCCTTCTCGACATCACGTGCCCAGATATACAAACAGGTGTGATACGCAACAGAGGTATAAGAACTGATGATACTGGCTACCACAACAAAAGCGAAGAAGATCAACGCCCCAACCACAATGCTGAGGATGGTCACTGCCCCAAAGCCGCCGGTCAGGTAGGCTGCTCCGCCGCCGACGGCAAACGCGAGCACAAGACCGACAAACCCAAACAGAAAGCCGATCAACCCGGTCACCCAGCGAACGCCCACTGTGCTTATTCCGATCAGCAGCAGATTCTCCTTTGTAATGTCCAACACCCTTTGCATCCCCTCCTTTAGATTCAAATCGTCGATGACCATGGCAGGCAAAATAAGGTAGGAGGCCTCGGTCCACAAGACCGAAAACAGGTTCGCCGCACCGCTTATCAGGCTCGATGAGATACCGCCGCGTCGACGGTTACGGTTGGCCGCGTTCTTGACCAAGTTGACCGCCGTCGACGCGGCAGCCAGGGTCAGCAGATCGAAGAAATCGCGTTTTACGATATCCCAAGCTTTGTCCAAACGCCCATCGCCTTCGGACAAATATCCAAAGATCAGATAGGCAGTCATCCCTGAAAACACATACGTGACCACAAACTGTATAAAGATCATGATCGCGCCCATTACGCCCATAACGACGTTCCCGACCGACGAACCGCCGAAGACAAGCCCGGCAAGGGCAATCGGGATAATGCCAATCACAGAAACGAGTGCCCCAACCACAAGCGCATACATGGACGGCTTGAGCAAATCTTTATCCTTGAACGCCATGCTCCAGGCTTGTTTTAGAAATTCCCAACCGCGTGAAAACGACTGCATACATTCTCCTCTACATCCGTTGGTCGAGTAGCCGCGAGAAATACGAGCGGTGTATCGAGACCAGTAATTACACAAAATTACCCTGATAACATGGTGGTCTCGATACACCCTGCACACAACCACGCAGGGCACTCGACCACCTAAATATAGTAGCGTGATTATAGCAAACTTACAGGGTCCACCTCCACCCGCCAGCCATCGAGTTTGACATCACGCAGCCATTCCTGCGGATTTGCTCCGCGCAGGACGATCTGCCAGCGATAATAACCGCCGACTCTGGCAAAGTAGGATGGGACGGGGCCGATCATTCCCGATTGCTTTACGCTGCCCACAGAAATCTTCTCGGCCACGCGCATCGCTTCTTTCTCAGACAGGGCCTGGTCCGTGCTTCGATATTCAAGCCTCACCAGACGCGTGAACGGCGGATACCCCAATCGTTTGCGCTGCTTCAACTCATATGCGTAAAATCCATTGACATCATGCTCCGCTGCCGACCGTATGACCTGATTCTCAGGGTCGAACGTTTGGAGGATAACCTTCCCGCCGCGTTCACTTCTGCCCGCCCGCCCGGCGACCTGGGTCAACGTCTGAAAAACACGCTCGCCCGCAAACGGATCAGGTAAAT
>DATHRQ010000377.1:0-6579 GCA_035465095.1 Anaerolineales bacterium
TGATACGGGGAGGGCTGTGAGGTTTTGGGTATACGTTTGGTTTCTTCAACCAACTTATAAAATTCCTCGTTATCCAATTCCTCGCCCTGCAGATAGGATTTTTCCCCGAACAGGATATTCACTGGGATCATATCGATCCCATATTCCTTGCCCCACTCGGGCAGAAGGTCGGCGGCGCCGTCGGTCACAATTCGCAACATGTTTCAGTCTCCATCAAGGTTAATTTTTTGGTTGCCCACCTGATCGCGCAGGGCGAGCAATGTCCTATGGTAAAGGCTTTTCACTGCACCTTCACTGCGTCCCATGACCTTTCCAATTTCCGCATTCGACATGTTCTCAACAAATTTCAGGATGAGGAGATTCTGTCGTTCGGGAGGCAGTTTTCGGATGTGTTTGAGAAGCGCTTCCTGCTCCTGTGAGCGTACAAGGCTGCGTTCCGGATGGTTGCCTTTTGCCGGCAGAACCGGCAGATCATCCAGGGGAATTTCCTGTTTGCGGCTGCGGTCCCGGTGCCAGTTCGCGACCAGGTTGTGTGCAATACGATACAGCCATGCAGAGAAGGGAACGCCGCGATCGGTGTAGTTATGAATATGGTTCATCGCCCTCTGAAAAACACGGGCTGTAAGATCCTCCGCATCATGTGTGTTCCCTGTGCGATAGTAGACGTAATTAAAGATGCGCTCGACATATCGCTGGTATAGCTGACCAAAAGCATCCCGGTCACCCTGCGAAGCAAGCGCTAAAACTTCTTCTTCTTTGAACTCGATCTCCGGCACAAATAAATCCTACCGCAGGGTTACCCAATATAACACCAACGGATTTTTAAAGTTACTTTGGAGTATAACACGCGCGTTGCAAATCCATTCCAGGTACCAATTCGCCGATTCGGTATAATTGAAGATTGGCGTTTTGATAAAAATCTTTGAAAAACTTTTGAAACCTCGAATATCATCCCAGATAAATAAAACATTTGTGCTAAAATAGGTTTTGAGCACAGGAGTCCTATGTCATCCAATAAAATTCGCGTCGTGGGCGCCCGCGTCCACAACTTAAAAAACATAACCGTTGAAATTCCCCGTGATAAGTTCGTGGTCATCACGGGTTTATCCGGCTCAGGGAAATCGTCTCTGGCGTTCGACACGATCTTCGCAGAAGGCCAACGGCGCTACGTCGAGTCGCTTTCAGCTTATGCGCGCCAGTTTATCGGTCAGATGGATAAACCGGACGTGGACTACATCGACGGCCTTTCCCCCGCCGTTTCGATCGACCAAAAATCCACGAGTCATAATCCGCGCTCGACGGTGGGTACGGTCACAGAAATCTACGATTTCATGCGTTTGCTCTTTGCCCGCGCGGGCATACCACACTGTCCCATTTGCGGGCGCGTGGTGGTCAAACAGTCGGCGCAGGAGATCGTGGATCAGATCCAAAAACTGCCCGAAGGCACGCGCATATTGATCCTGTCACCGCTGGTACGCGGACGCAAAGGCACGTATCAGGCCGTGTTCGAGGAGATCCGCAAGGCTGGTTTCACCCGCGCCCGCGTGGACGGAACGGTTCATTCCCTCGACGATGAGATCGAACTCGACCGCTATAAACAACACACCATCGAGGCCGTGGTAGATCGTCTCGTGATATCCAACGAGGGAAACAAGGAAGATAAACAAGCCGCGCTGACACGCCTGACCGATTCGGTCGAGACTGCGCTCAAGTTTGGCGAGGGTTATCTCACAGTAAACCTCGTAGATAAAAAAGAAGACATCCAATATTCGGAACACCTTGCCTGCCCCGAACATGGGACAACCGTCCCTGAAGTGGAACCGCGGACATTCTCGTTTAACACACCCCAGGGCGCATGCCCGGACTGTCAGGGACTTGGCTCGAAACTGGAGATCGACCCGGACCGCATCATCCCGGACCGCGACCTGTCCGTCAACGAGGGAGCGATCATGGCATCCGAGTGGGGACCGCGCGAGGAAGGCGGGTACTATTGGCAAACCTTGCAGGGAGCGGCCAACGCCTTCAAGATCGATCTGGATAAGCCGGTCAATGAGTTGACAAAGAAGCAGGTCGATTTGCTGATGTATGGCACGGGGGAGAAACAGATCAAAATGGTATACAAGAACACAAGGGGCAATGAATTTAAGTTTACGCGTGCATTCGAAGGCGTGATCACAAATCTTGAACGCCGCTACCGCGAAACCAGCTCGGAGTGGATGCGCGAGAAGATATCCGAGTTCATGTCCGACCGTCCGTGTCCCTCATGTAAGGGGCAGCGCCTTAACCCCGCCGCGCTGGCTGTGACGGTGGATGACATCAACATCGTGGAGGCCAACTCCTGGCCTGTGCTGAAAACGCTGGACTGGGTGAAGAAGATCGGGGGCAGAAAATCACCGCTTTCGGCGAAACAAAAAGCGATTGCGGAGCGGGTTATCAAGGAGATCCATGAAAGGCTTAATTTCCTTGTAAACGTCGGGCTTGATTATCTGACGTTGAACCGCTCAGCTGTGACCCTTTCCGGCGGAGAGGCGCAGCGCATCCGTCTGGCAACGCAGGTCGGCTCACGCCTGGTCGGTGTGTTGTACGTGTTGGATGAACCGTCCATCGGTCTGCATCCGCGCGACAATATGCGCCTGCTTGAAACGCTAAAGGGACTCCGCGATCTGGGCAACACAGTTCTGGTCGTCGAACACGACGATGAGACCATTCGCGAAGCGGATTGGGTCATAGACCTTGGCCCCGCCGCGGGCGAGCACGGCGGCAAGGTCGTTGCCGCGGGAACACCCAAACAAATTTTGGCGCATCCCAGGTCTTTGACAGGAAAATATCTTTCGGGGCGGAAGCAGATTGATGTCCCGAAAGAGAGACGTGAGCTGAATGGGAAGAGTCTCACGGTGGTTGGCGCATCTGCAAATAATTTGAAGAAGATCGATGTCACCATCCCGCTGGGACTGCTGGTTTGCATCACCGGCGTAAGCGGATCGGGCAAGTCCACGCTGATGACCGACATCCTCTACAATGCGCTCGCCGCACGGCTGATGAGAGCCAGGACATCGCCAGGCGAGCATAAGAAGATCGAGGGCATCAAGCATCTCGATAAGATCGTCAACATCGACCAGTCGCCCATCGGACGCACACCGCGCTCGAACCCGGGGACATACACGGGATTGTTTGACGAAATCAGGAAACTCTTTGCAGAATTACCTGAAAGCAAAGTCCGCGGCTACAAACCCGGGCGTTTTTCGTTCAACGTTCACGGCGGACGATGCGAGGCCTGTCAGGGACAGGGCGAACTGCGCATCGAAATGCAGTTCCTGCCGGACGTTTATGTTCCCTGTGACGTGTGCCATGGCAAACGATTCAACCGCGAAACCCTGCAGGTGATGTTCCGCGACAAGTATTCGATCTCCGACATTTTGGAAATGACCGTTGACCATGCTCTCGAGGAGTTCGAGAATTATCCGCGTATGAAGAACAAGCTGTCCCTGCTGCAGGACGTGGGCCTTGGTTATATCCGCATCGGGCAACCCGCCACGACACTTTCAGGGGGCGAGGCGCAGCGCGTGAAACTCTCGAAGGAACTATCACGTCGCGCAACGGGGCGCACAATGTATGTGCTGGACGAACCGTCCGTCGGCCTGCACGCGGCGGATGTGCACAAACTGATCGAGGTCCTGCAGCGGCTTGTGGATACGGGTAATTCGGTGGTCATCATCGAGCACAATCTCGACATCATCAAAGTGGCAGACTGGCTGATCGATCTTGGGCCTGAAGGCGGCGACAGGGGCGGAAAATTGATCGCAGAAGGCACACCGGAACAGGTCATGAAGGTTAAGAAATCGTATACGGGCAACTTTTTAAAGAGTCATATGAAGTGATTTGGTGAAAAGCAGGGGAAGGAATTTTTCACCACAGAGGTCGCAGAGAAACAGGTAAAGGGACTCTCGGTGTGCTCAGTGGTGAAAGGTTTTGGTTAAACCATGAAGTTCGCCACTCCCTTTCGCTTTGGACACACACAACCCTCCAATTTCAGGTAGAATTATTTATCCACGCAGGTGGGAACATTTCCCCACTCTACCGTGTTTTAATAACCAAGGAAAAAATATGCTAAATCAAACGCCACCAAGAAAACCGAATACTGCCGATGTGATCAACTCCTACCGCAAACGCCGCATGGCGAGAGGACCCCTGCTGGTCTACGGTGCCATTGGATTGGTCCTCATCGGTATTATCGTGATCATCATCTCCTTTATGGGCGACAGCGACGGTCCAGCCTTTGGCGGCATTTTTGCCAGCGACACGCCCACTGGAACAGAGACACCCACGCCTACGCTCACATCCACGGGCACGATCACGGCGACCATCACTGAAACCCCGACCATTACCTTCACGCCAACACCTTCAGAGCCGTTTCCGTATACGATCGTTGAAGGTGACACACTCCCCGCTCTTGTAGAGCGCTTCAATCTTGGTGACGACGGCGTACTCCTGATCCTGGATTACAACCCTGAGATCGTGGCCAATAACGGCGTGTACTTTGTGGGTCAAACAATTATTATCCCCCCGCCGGGCACCCTTCGGGACACGCCCACACCCATCCCTGCCGACCTGCCGCGCGGCACACAGATCGAATACAAGGTTTTACCCGGTGACACGCTGGCAGGCATTGCTGCCAAGTTTAACAGTCGGACAGATGACATCATCCTTGCCAACGACATCGAGGACGCCAATGCGCTGCAAGTGGGACAGGCGCTGCAGATCCCGGTCAACCTTGTGACGCCGACTGCCACGCTTCCGCCCACCTCCACACCTGTTACGCCCACCGTAGCTGGGCAACCATCCCAAGCCGCCTCTGTCACACCCGGCGGCGATACAGCAGCCTGCGATTTCTCCGGTAACGGACAATTTGTCGTTGACCTGGCAGCGCTCGTCAACCAAGAACGTACCTCCCAAGGACTGCCGGCTTTGAGCGTGAACCAGCAACTGGCTGATGCGGCCAGAGCCCATGCCATTGACATGCTTTGCAACAACTACCTCAGCCACAAAGGTTTGGACGACTCCACGCCTGAATCACGCGTAGCCGCCCAGGGATACACCGCATCCTTGGTCATCGAAGATATCTACGCCCTGCATCCCGATTTTGGGATGGATGCACAAGCCGCGTTCGACTGGTGGAACAACAATTCACAGCACCGCGCAGATCTCCTGAACCCCGAAACTACGGCGTTCGGCATCGCATACGTTGAATCCGATGAAAGTCTGCTTGGGGCATACTTTGTCATGGTTTCCGCCAAACCGTAGGGTTTTTTCTGGACAAATCAACGACCCTCATGTAAAATAGCGCTCCTGCGGTGAACAAATTCAAGAGACCGCAGTTCTAATGAAATAAGTAAGTAGGAAATCTCGGAGGAAGAACTTGGCTAACATTAAGTCTCAGATCAAACGAAATCGGCAAAATGAAAAACGCCGCCTGCGCAATCGCACAGCACGCGGTGGCGCGCGCGCTGCCGTTAACCTAGCTCGCACCGCTTTCGAAACGAATTCGCCGGAAGAAGCAAAAGAGGCCGTTCTCAAGGCTATCAGCGCGCTCGATAAAGCCGCTCAAAAAGGCGTTATCCACAAGAACAACGCTGCACGCCGCAAGGGACGTCTGATGAAGAAACTTGCCTCACTCGACACTGCTAAAGAACCAGCGGCGAAAAAGACTTCTGCCAAAAAGAAGTCTGAATAGATTAAATACCAAACGCAAATTGCGGGAGTCGGAATGGCTCCCGCTTTTGTTTTCCCCCACCCGCCTGCGGCACCTTCCCCATATTCCGAATGAAATTGGTCGGAATATGGGGAAGGAACAGGATAGGTCGTTTGATATAATCCAGCTCATATGTTTGAAAAAGAACAGCAACTCATCGAAGAAAAGATCAAAGCCTATTGCGCGGAAAATGATATCGCGCTGGCCGAATTGAAGTGGCAGCCCATCCCTTTTGCGGGTGAATGGGGTACGTCAACATCGTTCTTCCAGACCGCGGCAAATGAAGCCCGCTCGGGCAGGGGCGATAAGCTTCCGGTACCACAAAAGGCACAGGAAATCGCAGAGCAGGTTCTGGCTGAGTTGGGAAGCGTGGAGGGCGTCAGTCATATCGAGGCGGTACGCGGATATCTGAACATCTTTTACAAAACTTCCGATTACGCACAACGGGTGGTCAACGAAGTGCTGTCGTCCAAATCTGACTTTGGACGAGGTGCGCCAAAAAATGAACGCATCATGGTGGAATATTGTCAGCCCAATACACACCATTCCTTTCACATTGGTCACTCGCGGACAACCATCCTGGGTGAATCTCTGGCACGACTTACGGAGTTTGCAGGCTTCGAAACCATTCGCGCCTCCTACCCGGGCGATATCGGACTTGGTGTCATTACAGTGATGTGGGCTTACGAAAAGTTTTACAAGGGACAGGAACCTGAAGGCGTCCACGAACGCGGACAGTGGTTATTGAAGATCTATGCAGAAGCAACAGCTCTGCTCGAAAAGAAGGAAAACGAAACGCCCGAAGAGACCGCACAACGTGAAGCTTATGA
>DATHRQ010000378.1:0-9424 GCA_035465095.1 Anaerolineales bacterium
GGTTGTTGAAAACGAGGTTGTTGAGTTTAACGACGGATGCCTCGGTGTATCCATGCAGGATGTGATGTGCGCGCAGGTTATCACGCCGGGACATATTATTGTTTTGGAAGCGGACGACATTCGATATGAATATCATACGAACGAAGATGGCTCGCGCATTCAACCTGCCACGCTTGCATTAACCTGGTCCCGTGATGGCGGTATTGCAGGTTTCTGTGACAGATTGACTATTTTTCTTTCTGGCGAGATATACGGCAGTCAATGCAAATCAGAGGATGGTCGCATGAAAACATTTGCCACCCTACTGACCGTTGAAGAGCGAAACCAGTTCAATCAATGGATTGGAGAGTACGGTGAAAAGACACTTGATGAATCCGACCCCAAAGGAACCGCGGATGGCATGTTGCTCGTGATCGAATTATTTGGGTACGGAAAAGGCAAACCTGGGAAATCTGTGCAACAGGAGATATTCTCCTGGGCGCAGAAAGTGTTCCAGGAATTATACAAGTAACGCTTGGAGCCTGTGAAAAACACAGGCTCTTATTTTTGACTTTATTAGATGGACGTTAAAAATGATCATTGTCATATTGACGAAATGACCTAGGCGGAGGTATATTAATTGTACCCATCCCCCCTGGGGGGGGTGGAGAAGAAGCTTTAGAGGAATAATGGATAACACAAACACTTTAAGACGACTGAAAACCATCGAAGGACACCTACGCGGCATTATCCGCATGGTGGAGGACGACGCCTACTGCATTGACGTCATTCGTCAGATACAAGCGGTGGATGCGGCGCTGAACAAGGTCAGCACGCAGATATTGGATAATCACCTTAACTCTTGCGTTATTACCGCCATAAAAGGGGATAACATGACAGAACGGGAAAAGGTGATCAAAGAGATCACTGAAGTATTTGAGATGTCTGCAAAAGTATAGAAAGGAGAAAGCCTCTGGTTACTTATATGGCTGTTTGTGGGAACATTGGACAAAGTTATTCAGTGAAAGGAGAATGAAATGAAAAAGATTTTGTTTGTATCAATTGCCTTCGTACTTGTATTAGCTGGTTGTGGTGGGACACCCAAGCCTGTTACCGAAGTAACTGTAGTGGCAACCGATTTCGCATACGAACCGAATATGATCTATGTGCCACTCGGTGAAGAAGTCACGATTACATTCCGTAACGACGGTCAGGTTGAACACGATTTTGTTGTTACTGAAATAAGCCTCGCCGGTGCAGACGAGCACATGGAAGAATCTGGTGAACATATGGATGAAGGCGAAGGTGAACACATGGATGAAACCACGGATGAACACATGGACGAAGATATGGGTGTGGATGAGCATGCAGATGCAGAACACGCTGCATATGCCATTCATGCTTTGACTCAACCGGGCGACTCTGCCACGATCAAATTCACTGCGCTGGAAGCTGGCGAATATGAGATCTTTTGCACAGTTCAAGGGCACAAAGACGCGGGCATGATCGGCACTTTGGTTGTCGTTGCCCCAGAATAAATAAAATACAAGGAGAAACAAAAATATGACCACACTTACCTACACAGTCCCCGCTATTCATTGCGGACACTGCACACACACGATTGAACTTGAAGTGGGTGAACTAGCAGGAGTGCAATCCGTCAAAGCTGACCTTGATACCAAAAGAGTTGAGATAAGCTTTGCCCCCCCTGCCAACGAAGAGAGCATCAAATCCTTGCTGGCGGAGATCAATTACCCTGCTGAAGGTTTGATCGCTTTATAGTAACAAGACCTGACAGGTTTGCTTTGCGAAAACCTGTCAGGTCTATGGAAGTGAAATGTCTGATACAAAACAACTCACACTCCCCATCACAGGCATGACGTGCGCCAACTGTATCGCAACAGTGGAACGCAACATCAAAAAATTGGATGGTGTTCAGAGTGTGGCAGTAAATCTTTCATCCGAACGTGCGTCGGTTGATTACGATTCATCCAAACTCACATTGACCGATTTTATCGCACGTATAGATCGTGCTGGTTATGGCGTTGCGACTGGTGAAGCCGACCTTGTCATCAAACGTCTTGCTGATGATAATGATGCGCGCAGGCTGGAAAGTGCCTTAATAAAACTCGAAGGCGTGTTGGATGCGCAGGTAAGTTTCACAACTGAAAAAGCACGTATCAAATACATCCCCACCATCATTTCGCAGGCTGAATTGCGCCGTGCGGTTTCATCGACGGGCTTTGAAGCGGTGGAGCTCGGCGGCGAAGCAGAAGATGCCGAAGCCAAGGCCCGCGAATATGAAATTCAAGAACAGCGCCGCCTGCTCATCATAGGCTTGATATTCACAATTCCGCTTTTCACATTTTCGATGCTGCGCGATTTCAACATCCTCGGTCATTGGGCGCACGAGCCCTGGGCAAACATTGCCATGCTGCTCGTCGCCACGCCCGTGCAGTTCTACGTCGGCTGGCAGTATTACGTGGGTGCGTTCAAAGCCCTCCGCAATCGCTCCGCCAACATGGACGTCCTCATTGCGATGGGTTCCTCCGCCGCATACTTCTACTCGCTCCCGATCACCTTCGGTCTTCTCGCGGGTCACGTCTATTACGAGACGGCGGCGGTCATCATCACGCTCATCAAACTTGGGAAATATTTGGAAGCGCGAGCCAAGGGACGCACATCAGAAGCGATTAAGAAGCTGATGGGGCTTCGCGCCAAGACTGCCCGCGTCATTCGCGACGGGACAGAGGCTGAAGTCTCAATAGACGACGTACGTGTGGGAGACATGGTCCTCGTCAAACCTGGCGAGACGATTCCTGTTGACGGGGTGGTGGTCGAAGGTCGCAGCACCGTGGACGAATCCATGCTGACTGGCGAATCTCTTCCCATTGAAAAGAAGCAGGGTGATACTGTCATTGGCGCGACGCTGAACAAACTCGGCATGTTGAAGTTCGAAGCGACCAGGGTTGGCAAGGAGACCGCGCTCGCGCGTATCATCAAACTCGTCGAAGATGCGCAGGGCAGCAAGGCTCCGATCCAGAAACTTGCTGACCAGGTCTCGGCTGTGTTTGTGCCGATGGTGATCGTTATCGCATTGCTCACGTTTGCAGGTTGGTACTTCTTTGGCGCACAAGGCGACTTTACCCGCGCCCTCATCAACATGGTGGCAGTGCTTGTCATTGCTTGTCCGTGCGCGATGGGGCTTGCCACACCGACGGCTGTCATGGTTGGGACAGGCAAAGGCGCGGAATTGGGGGTTCTGTTCAAGAACAGTGAAGCATTGGAACGTGCGGGTAACGTGAGTGTGGTTGTTCTCGATAAAACAGGGACGATCACGAAAGGTCAGCCCGCTGTGACGGATGTCGTTGTAAATGGAAATTTGAAAGAAGAAGAGATACTCAAACTTGCCGCCAGTGTTGAAAAAGGAAGCGAACATCCGCTCGGCGAAGCGATCTGGGCGGAGGCGACGGCTCGAGGGTTGAATTTGGTGGACCCTGCCGGGTTCAAGGCAGAGGCTGGGCATGGCGTGCAGGCTGAGGTCGAGGGGAGAAGCGTCGCCGTAGGCAATATCCGCATGATGGAAACGAAGGACTATTCTTTGAACGGACTTGAATCCGAAGTGGCTCGTCTGCAATCGGAAGCGAAGACGGCAATGCTCGTCGCGGTGGACGGGAAGGTTGAAGGCGTGATCGCGGTGGCGGACACGTTGAAGGATAGTTCTGCCGAGGCGATTGACGAACTGCACCGCATGGGTTTGAAGGTTGCGATGATCACGGGCGATAACCAGAAGACCGCCGAATCCATTGCAAAGCAGGTTGGTATTGACCAGGTGCTTGCCGAAGTTTTGCCAGAAGGAAAATCCAGCGAAGTCAAGAAACTTCAATCGTCCATGGTCAATGGTCGTTCGTCTGTTGTTGCCATGGTGGGGGACGGCGTGAACGACGCGCCTGCCCTCGCGCAAGCTGACGTTGGTATAGCGATTGGGACGGGGACCGATGTGGCGATGGCGGCCGCTCCTGTGACGTTGATGAGCGGTGACCTGCGTGGTGTGCCTCGTGCGGTCAACCTTTCACGCAAGACGCTGCGCACAATCAAACAGAACTTATTCTGGGCGTTTTTCTACAATGTGATTCTGATCCCTGCTGCGGCGTTTGGATATTTGAATCCCATGCTCGCTGCTGGTGCGATGGCTTTCAGCAGCGTGTTCGTGGTGACGAACAGTCTGCGGCTTCGTAAAGCATCAATCTAATTTGAACGGGTCAGGGAAACCCCTGACCCGTTTTTAGGTTAACGCGACAAATGGGATAGGTTTGTGATTGTTTATGGCGTTACAGGATGAAGAAACATTAATCTATGATTAAGACAAAGCAGGTCATTTTTCTTGATTTTGGGTGTGCAATATCACTGATGCTTAAATAACCAAAAAAATATAATGGGGGTGTGAAAAAAAGGAATTAACAAGATGCGCAAAATACTCCCTTTACTTGTGATCTTCTCGATATTGATCGTAACCAGTTCGTCTTGTTCCACTGCGGAAGAATCCGACCTGCACATGATGTCAATAGATGCGATGCCGATGGGGGTTCGGTCCGCACCTATGACGGTGCAGCAAGCCTATCAATTCGCGGCGGCGAACCCTGATGTGACCCAGCACATTCCCTGCTACTGCGGATGTGGGAACATTGGTCACACCTCGAACTACTCGTGCTACGTCTCGCAGGTGGACGAGAAGGGGGGCATCACCTTCGATAACCATGCTCTTGGTTGCTCCATCTGTGTGGATATAACACTGGATGCCATGCGGCTGACGAGGGAGGGGAAGAGTCCGCCTGAAATAAAGGCGTATGTGGATACAACGTATGCCAAATATGGAACGTCCAACATGCCTTAGAGATGAGCACTGGCGTGAAGGTAAATCTGTTCGTCTGGCTCCTCCTTGTACTGGCATCCATAACGGTTGCCTTTGCGCCGATTCCGTTTGCATCTTGGTCAACCGTCCCCATCTCTCACACATTCAGGGTGAAAGCTGATCAATTTAGTTATCAGCCTGCCGAGTTGCAGGTCAATCCCGGCGATATAGTGACCATCGAACTTGTTTCGACAGACGTGGTTCATGGCTTGTATGTGGATGGGTACGACGTTTCCATCGAAGCGGATCCCGGTCAGACCGAGCGGTTGACCTTTGTTGCTGATAAACCAGGTTCCTTTCGTTTTCGATGCAACGTCACCTGCGGAGCCATGCATCCGTTCATGATCGGCAAATTGACGGTCGGCTGGAATGACTGGCTGTTTCGTTCAATTGGTCTGGCAGTGCTTGCTTTTATGGGCTTCTTATTTCTTTCTTCTTTCCACAACGAAAAAAACAGGAAAGAAGAAAGGAACATTACATAGCAACATGAATCGCATCGAAATCACCCGCAGCCCTTTCATAAAGAAATCTCTCAAAAGCCGTTACCCTCAACTGGCGGTATTCATCGTCATGTTGGCGGGATATATCTTTGCCATTCTTGCGGGTCTGATCGGAACGCCTGTCGGGAGTCATAACTTCAGTATTGTCTTTGTTTGGATCGCATGGTGGGCTGTCCTGATCCTTGTGGCGGTTCCATTCTTCGGGCGGGGCTGGTGCGCCGTTTGCCCGATCCCTCTGCCAGGCGAATGGATACAACGCGGTGCGATATTGAACCCGCCGAATAAGAGACCAAAATGGCTCAACCTGAGGGTCCCCAAAATTTTTCGCAATATTTGGATGCAGAACATTTCCTTCCTCCTGCTGGCTTTGTTTAGCAGTGTGCTTCTCACCACCCCGTCCGTCACGGGAATCGTCCTGGTGGCGATGCTTTTTGCGGCTATAGGGTTGAGCGCCATTTTTGAGCGTCGTGCCTTTTGTCGTTATCTCTGCCCCGTGGGAGGATTTATCGGACTCTATTCGCAAACCGCCCCTATCGAACTGCGAATTAAAGAAAAGCAGGTCTGCGTTATTTGCGAAGGCAAACCCTGCTATAACGGCTCGGACTCAGGCTATGGCTGTCCGTGGGATGTCTTCCCTGGCGGGATGACAAAGAATACGTATTGTGGTCTATGCATGGAGTGCATCCGCACCTGTCCGCACGATAATATTGCGGTCAACCTCCGTCCGTTCTCCGCCGACCTCGCCAAGCCGACTGTACGCACGGATGAAGCCTTCAAATCCTTTATCATGCTTGGCTCCGCAATGATCTATGCGGGTGTTCTGTTGGGTCCCTGGGGAGTGCTCAAGGATGCGGCATACAATGTTGGGTCGGTTGCGTGGTTTGTATATGTCCTTGTTTTTCTTGGAATTATCTTTGCTCTCCTACCGGCCTTTTTTTCATTGAGTCTTGTAAGTGCGGCAAATATTCACTCCTTTAAAAAACGATTTGCAACTCTATCTACTGCGCTCATTCCATTGGGTTTAATGTTTTGGGTTGCATTCAGTTTGTCCTTTGTGCTCACAAATGTATCTTATATTTGGGGCTCAATGTCAGACCCGCTTGGGTTGGGATGGAATCTCTTCGGTACGGCAAATGTCGCATGGCAGCCCATGCTCACAACACTGCTTGCTCCTGCACAAACGCTTGCCCTTATCGGTGGTTTGATCTGGTCGATGCGCACGGCACAGAAAGCTGCTACCGAAGTAGACGTCTCTGCGGTGCCTGTTAGTGTATTCAATTTCATGCTTACTCTAGTCATGTTCTGGCTGCTGCTATGAGTCGCTCGGAATTCCTCTCACGCATATTGGTCATTGCCGCAGTTGTCGGGGTAGTGGGAGCGCCGTTCGTCTTCTGGAAACGAACTCCGCTCATCCATGCAAAGATCGCAGAGGACGGCGGCTGGTCTCCCGACACCATCCATGCAAACGTTGGCGAGCCTCTCCATTTGCGCTTCACATCGGATGACGTGGTCCATGGCTTTGGCATTGGTCAAATGGACATGCAAAGTGTGGACATCATGCCGGGCAAGGTTACTGATCTCACATTAACGTTCGACAAACCTGGAAACTATACATTCTTCTGCACACGCTGGTGCGGACTCAGTCACTGGCGGATGCGCGGTACCATCGAGGTAACAGGCGACTCTGATATCATCCTCGCAGGGGACTCACCCGAACCTGCCCCCCCGCCTCTATACGTTTCCCTTAACCTCGACATTGATGCTCCGCACGACTCACCGATCATCCCAAGCCGTCAGCCATTGGTTGTCAATGGTCAATTATTGGCTGAAAGAAATTCGATCATCTTATCTCATGAAGATTATTTGACAAAATCACCCTTTGAAGTTTTCGACAGTTTGAGTGGCACATCCTTCACTTATGAACAACGTTGGGATATTGTTGCCTATCTCTGGCATTCGAACACAACACCTGGATCGTTTGCGAATGGCAAAGAACTCTATGCACAAAACTGCGCTGCATGTCACGGCGAGAATGGTGAGGGCGACGGCGTCTTTGCCGATGATCTTGCCTTCGCTGGCGAAGCATCCATGCAATCGATGACGGGTGCGCACGATATGGTCATGCAAACCCCGCCCGATTTCACAGACCCGAAGCGGATGCTGGGCACGAGTCCTGCCTTGTTACAGGGCAAGGTTCTGCGCGGCGGCATGGGAACAGGCATGCCAATGTGGGGCGTGATCTTTACCGAGGAACAGATCTGGGATCTGATCGCATACATCTATTCGTTCCAGTTCGATTATCAAGGAGTTGCTCAATGAGTAAAAAAAAGATATACAAGAAACAAAAACAAGGACGAAGGGAATTTCCCCTCCCGCTGGCGGTGTTTGGGGGCATCCTGTTGATCGTTGCCGCAGTATTGCTCGCACGGCAAGGCGATGGTGGAGGCGGTACTCCATCCATTGAAGTGGACCAGCAGCGGATCGATTTTGGCGACGTGAAATTCAATATCCCCAAAACGTTTGCCATCAAGGTCACGAACACAGGTGATGGGACTCTGCGATTCAAGGAGGAACCCTACATCCAAGTATTGGAGGGGTGCTGACCGCCTCAACTGACCATCGGTTCGATGGCCCTTCAACCTGGCGAAAGCACGCTCGTTAAATCCACAGCCTTCATGATGCACGAAGGCATGGATGGTCCGCATGACTTTGCAGTTCACTTAATAACGAATGACCCTAATAATCCAGACTTGGTGGTAAACGTGTTGTCAAACTGGATACCATGATATATGAAAAGGCGGCTCATCGCCGCCTTTATGTTTGGTGTATACTTTTCTCATGCCACAATACTTTACCCTGGAACAGGCAAATGAAGCCTTGAAGATCGTCCGCCCGCTCATGGATGAGGTGCAGGCCATTCGTGAAAAAATCCTTGCCAACCAACCCGAAGCCTGGCCCGCGATTGAAAAGTCCGCGGGGAATGGCGGGAATAAGACAATGAGCAAGATTGTTGAGGATTTTGAAAGACTCGATGCGCTCATTCACCAGATCATTGACACAGGTGCACAGATTAAAGACATCAACATTGGTCTATTGGATTTTTCCGCCCTCAGGGATGGACGTGAAGTGTATCTCTGTTGGAAATACGGAGAGGAAGATATCGCCTTCTGGCACGAGATCGATGCGGGGTATGCTGGCAGACAGCCGATAGGAAGTTTTTAGATAGATGCAGGGGCGACCCGCCAAGAGAATGGAAAGTCCTCGCCTGGTTCCTGACGGGTCGCCCCTGCTATTTAATTCGCCATCCTTCTCAACCCCACATATTGCAATATGGCAAACACCAATACGATATCTGCAATAATTGCAATGCCCCATTTGCCGGGTGTGGTAAAGGCAACCAGATTTGCGAAGATCAACACGGCACTGCCCAATACCCAGACCAGATCGGCATATACAGCAAATCGGGCGAAACCTGTGTTGATCGGTTCAGCTTTAGCGGCAGAATAGATCTGCCAGCCATAGAGTAACAACCCCGCGCCAAGCACGAGAATGATCCACGAAGCGGATAAGCCCAGAAACGCAGCAATCGCTTTCGAAAACAGCACGAAGGCAAGTCCGCTGATGAGTGAGAATGCGCTGTTTCCATAAAGGGCATTCCTAAGAAGGGAAGAATTGTTTGTTGACATGTGTGTCTCCTTTGTGTTTGATATGCCCCCATCATACGCATTTGAGACTGCCATTTCCACGAAAAATACTGCCATCTACTGCCAGTTCGCTGATGTCATTGCGGGGAGGAGCGAAGCGACGACGAAGCAATCTCCTGTTAAGTTGAAGATTGCCGCGCTCGCTTGGTTTCGATACATCCCGCGAAAAACACGCGGGACTACTCAACCAGCGCTCGCTCGCAACGACATATCTAATTGAAGTTACTCTCCCACAGATCATTCGCGATTAACTTCGCTGCCGTATTCTGCCAATTGTGCAGCGTCCGTTCGGGGACGAAAGACTGAAACCATTCCAGCGCATCCTTCTC
>DATHRQ010000379.1:0-2990 GCA_035465095.1 Anaerolineales bacterium
ATTACGAATGGAGTTGGAAGCCTGCGCTGATGAGGGATGTTTGGATATGGGTTTACATATCATTGCAGTGGCACAGAGACCCAAAAGGAATGTGAAATGAACCGAATCGAAAATGCCTTCAAGAACAAGCCGATCTTCATGCCCTACTTCCCGTTAGGCTACCCTGACCTGGACACATCCATTGATGTGATCGAAGCGCTTGCCCAAAACGGCGCAGACTTGATCGAGGTGGGACTGTCGTTCTCCGATCCGCTTGCGGATGGACCTGTGATCCAGCACGCGACACAGATCGCCTTGGAAAAAGGAATCACGGTCAAGAAGTCACTTGAAGCTGTAAAGGAATTACGAAACCGTGGTGTGAATATTCCATTGATATTGATGAGTTACTACAATCCCATGCTGGCATATGGGCTGGAGAAATTTGTCCGTGACGCGAAGGAGGCTGGCGCAGACGGATTCATCATCCCTGACCTGCCAGCAGAGGAGGCACAAGAATTTGTAGATGTAGCGGGTGAGATGCCATTGATACCTATGCTCGCACCGACATCCTCTCCCGAACGCATGGAATTGATCGCCCGTAACGCCAAGGGATTTATCTATCTCGTTTCAGTGACAGGGATCACAGGCGAGCGCAAGTCTCTGGCAGAGGGACTTGGCGAGTTGATCGCTCAAGTGCGAGAGCACACATCCGCGCCAGTGTGTGTGGGATTTGGGATCGGTACACCCGAACAAGCCAAAGAAGTTGGGAAGATGGCGGACGGGGTGATTGTGGGGACGGCTTGTGTGAAGGCGATCGGGAAAAGTAAAAAGCCGGTAGAAACAGCGAAACAGTTTGCAGTGGAGTTCCGAAGCGCATTACAGGATTTGAAAAAATGATTCTCGATTGTAAATATAATTCTTATCAAAGGCAGGTGCTAAGTTGAAATATATAAAAATCTCGAATATAGACATGAACGCGTCAGAGATCTCGCTCGGTTGCATGCGGATTGCAGATTTGACGAATCAGGAAATATCCACATTGATCCACACCGCCATGGACGAGGGCATCAACTTCTTCGATCATGCCGATGTCTATGCGGATGGGCAATGTGAAGAGAAATTTTCCGCAGCGTTGGGCATAAACGCAGACCTGCGGGAGAAGATGATCCTGCAAACCAAGGTCGGTATTCGCCAGGGCAGTTTCGACTTTTCCAAAGAACATATTTTGAAGGCGGTGGATGGAAGCTTGAAACGGCTCAGAACCGATTACGTTGACGTGCTCCTGCTGCACCGTCCTGATGCGCTGGTGGAGCCGGAAGAGGTTGCCGAGGCGTTCACGATCCTGGAGACCAGCGGCAAGGTCAAATATTTTGGGGTCAGCAACCAGAACCCAATGCAGATCGAACTGCTGACCAAGTTTGTGAAGCAGAGAATTCACTTTAACCAGCTTCAACTCAGTATCATGCATACTGGAATGATCGATGCAGGACTCAACGTCAACATGCAAATTGGCCACTCCATCAATCGCGATGGCAGCATTCTGGATTACTGTCGCTTGAAGGATATTATTGTTCAGCCCTGGTCGCCGTTCCAATACGGATTTTTTGAAGGTGTCTTCTTGGATAACCCGAAGTTCCCCGAGCTCAACCAAACGATCGATTCGGTTGCAGAGGAAAGAGGCGTGACAAATACGGCCATTGCGATAGCTTGGTTGTTGCGACATCCAGCCCGTATGCAGCCCATCCTCGGCACGACCAACCCGCAACGGGTACAGGATGCCTGCAAAGCATCGGGGATTAGACTAACCCGCCAGGAATGGTACGGGATCTATTTGGCCGCAGGGAATAAACTGCCCTAAATAGAATCGAATTAATGGTATGCCGTAGTGTAAGTTTGTAAGGAGCAAAAGATGATTATTGTTATGAAGCCCAACGCCACGCCGCAGCAGATCGAAGCGGTGGTCAACGCCGTCAAAGCACACGGACTGGCACCGCACATCACGCAAGGAATCGACACTACGATCATTACGGTTGTCGGTGAGTTCCTTTCGCCTTCCACCGATCCG
The DNA here is from genome assembly GCA_035465095.1 of Anaerolineales bacterium. Lineage (GTDB taxonomy): Bacteria > Chloroflexota > Anaerolineae > Anaerolineales > Villigracilaceae > Defluviilinea. Next base: position 2,045 of record DATHRQ010000379.1, read on the forward strand.
TTTGAGGTTCTGGATGGAGTCGAGAGCGTCAAGCGCATCTCCCAGCCGTACAAACTCGGGTCGCGACAGGTGCACCCCGAAGATTCGATCTTCCCGATCGACGGATTTCAAGTGGGCGGCAACGACATCGTCGTGATCGCGGGCCCCTGTTCGGTTGAGTCCAAAAGTCAAATTCTGGAAACAGCTCACGCTGTGAGAGAAGCGGGGGCGAATGCCCTGCGCGGCGGAGTCTTCAAACCGCGCACGTCGCCCTATTCCTTCCAGGGGCTTGGCGAGGAAGGTCTCGAATATCTTGCTGAAGCGCACGAGCAAACGGGTATGCCTATCGTCGTCGAGATCATGTCACAGACCCAGCTCGACCTGATGGTCAAATATGTGGATGTGCTTCAAGTGGGCACGCGCAACATGCAGAACTTCAACCTTCTGCGCGCCATCGGTGAAACACGCACGAGTGTATTGCTCAAGCGCGGGCTTTCTGCCACCATCGAAGAACTTCTCATGTCTGCCGAATATATTCTTTCGGGCGGCAACAAACAGGTCATGTTGTGTGAACGCGGCATCCGTACGTTCGAGACAGCCACACGCAATACAACCGATATCAACGCCATTCCCGTTCTCAAAAATCTCACTCATCTGCCTGTGATTCTCGACCCGTCACATTCAACGGGTCATGCCGATTATGTCCCCGCGGTCGCGCGCGCGGGTATCGCTGCGGGTGCCGACGGCATTATCGTCGAAGTCCATCCTGATCCAGCCAAGGCGGTCTCTGACGGCAAGCAATCTCTCAAACCTGAAAAATTTGCCGAGATGGTCAAACAGATCAAAGCGATTGCCGAGGTCATCGGTCGTCAGATCGCGCCGATTGAAAAGCCTTCCAAAATTGGATGGTAACAAAAGGACGGCTTCGCTTCATGCCGCGCCGAAGCCTGACCATTCCATAATGAAC
>DATHRQ010000380.1:0-1621 GCA_035465095.1 Anaerolineales bacterium
GGTCTACGACCCACTCCTTGAACGTTTGGTTGGATTGGTCGAAGCGATACGGCAGGACGAATCCGCTGTAATAGCTCAGGGGCAGGTTGATGACGAAATATATCCCGCCGAAGATCGCAACAAATAGTGCGACCAGAAGCCAGTCGTTGTTGGTGAAGGTCGAAAGCCAGGCGCGCAGCGAGACCGACCAACCGAGCAACAACCAGGCCAGCGCATACAGCGCGCTGAAGGCTGTATCGGCCAGCCACAATCGGCGGCGGATGCGGGCGTATTCCTTGGCTTGCTTTTGTTTTTCAGGGTCAATGACGGTCATATCGAATTTTCCATTTCTCCGGCCAGCAGCGCGATGATCTCTTCACTCTTCATAACTTTTCCATACGATCTTAAAGCCGCAAGAAACGATTTATGCACCAACTCCGCAGGGATGGTTGTGTCGTCATATTGCAGATCGCGCGTCGCGCAGGCATCCTCCACGACGATGACTTGAAATCCCATATCGGATGCGGCTCGCGCGGTGGCGTCCACGCACATGTGGGTCATCATCCCGCAAACTACTACGCGTTCGATCTCCCAACTTTTCATTAGATCGTGCAACTCTGTGTTCAGGAATGCGTTCGGTTCGTGTTTGTAAATGATCGGTTCTCCCTCAAAATGCGCGACGGAATCGTGGATATCCGAGCCGCTGTCTCCTTTTATAAAGAAGGTCGCATCCGCTTCAAGCGAAATATGCTGAATGTGGACGTGATGGCCGCTTCCATGTTCACGGAAGCATTGCAGCAACGCATACGCCTTCTCCGCGGCTTCTCCCGGGTTCACCAGCGGAAACTTCCCACCGGGGAAATAGTCGTTTTGTATATCAATGACCAGTAAGGCTGTTTTCATAAGATCACTTCCTCCCAAAATCTGCAGGAATTTCGCCCCATAGGTCGGTTTTCCATTTCAAGACTGCCTCATCGTGGAATTCGTTTTCCGCCAGCCAGTTCTCGGCGCTTTTGATCAACATAAAGATCGGTGCGTTCTTCCCTGTGTGCTTGAGCTGCGTTTTGCATCTGCCCGTAAACACCCACGAGATGGCGGTCTGCGAATCGGAATAGACCGGCATTTGTTTTTCGTGCTTCAGCAGCCACGTCAGCGCGTGGACGATCGCCAGAAACTCGCCTACGTTGTTCGTCCCATCCGGGAAAGGTCCGATGCGAAAGAACTCCTCCCCAAAATCAAAAAAGACGCCGCGATATTCCATTTTGCCGGGCGAGCCGCTGACCGCCGCATCCACACAAATGGATGGGATGACCGGCTTTACGCTGGCAGTTTTCCATTTCCCCAAAGAGGACGACTTCCCCTTATACGCCTCGTAGTTGGACCTGTAGGCCGCCTCTGCCTCTTTGAGCGTGCCAAACGCTTTATATTCCGCCCCGACAAAGCCCTTCACCTGCGCTTCACACTCCGCCCAGGACGTGAAGATGCCGGTCCGGCGGCCCTTCCACACGACGTAATATTTTTGCTTCGGCATGGGCCGCCTTTATTTATCCTGATCCACCCAGCCCTGTTCCTCCACAGACATGAAGATATCTGTCGCGGAGATCAGCCCCACCAGCGCGCCGCTCTCATCGGCCACCGGCAG
>DATHRQ010000381.1:0-2301 GCA_035465095.1 Anaerolineales bacterium
TTTGCTGCAGAGCAAAAAGTTCACGTTCTCAACTACAGGAAGATGGAATCGGATGTGATCTATCAGGGGGAAATGGTCGGTCGTGAGAAGGAATTAAACCGCCTGAGTGAGTTCATTGAACCCATGTGGCGTGGAGAATTCGCCGGCGTAATGACGATCAGCGGCGATGCGGGCATCGGCAAGGGGAGGCTGGTATATGAATTTTCCAAGTCCGAGTCATGCAACTCGCACAAAGTACTTTGGGTAAACTGGAAGACCGATCAAATACTCCGTCAGTCTTTCAACCCTCTTCGCGGATGGCTGCTTCGATATTTTGGTGGTTTACAGCATGAAGATAAGGAAGAGAAAAAAAGAAGATTCGATGCAAAACTGGATGATTTGCTCGCTTCCATTCCTGACCCTGAACTTGGGCGCGAACTCGACAGAACCCGTTCCTTCCTTGGTTCCTTGATCGACTTATATTGGGACGGATCGCTCTATGACCAGCTGGATGCTGAAGCCAGATACAACAATACGATCTTGTCCGTGATCGCATTGTTGAAAGCCGAGAGCATGCGGCAGCCGGTTATCCTGTTCGTTGATGATATTCAATTTATCGACGAAGACACGTCTGGGTTTTTAACTCAACTTAAACGATCTCTCCGATCCATGGAACCGACAACTCCCATCGCGATAATTTTGACTCTCCGCAAACAGGGCATGCACCTGCAGATGGTGGATGCCCTGAGTGATTTTAAAATCCCGCTGCAGGGTGTGCCTGAACCTGCGATCGCAAAACTTGTTGAAAACATTCTGGGCGGCCCTGCGTCATCACAACTTATGCAATGGATCCTATCACGCTCTGAAGGAAATCCATATTTTGCGGAGCAGGTCGTCCGATACCTTCAGGAGGAAAACCAATTGGAGGATGGCGATAAAGGCTGGAATCGTGCGAAGCGTGCCGGAGATTCCGTATTACCCGGCGATATCCGTGCTGTTTTGGTGGCCCGGCTCGACAGGCTGTCGCGCGAAGTCAAGAACACCGTCCAGACGGCTTCCGTGTTGGGGCGGGAATTTGAAACCGGGATTCTGTCCCAAATGCTGGGGTCAGAATCAACGACGAAGGAATACGTTGCCGCCGCGGAGAAGGCCGCCATCTGGTCCCAGGTCAACGATGTCCGTTACATGTTCTACCATGGACTTTTGCGCGATGCAGCCTATTCCATGCAGATGCGTGCCCGCAGACGGGAATTGCACATTCTTGCCTTACGCGCCCTTGAGATGCTCTATGAGGAAGAGCCCAAAAGAAACTACGCCGAGTTGGCCTACCATGCCGAGCAGGGAGAGATCCGCTCCAAGGCGCAACGCTATTACACGCTGGCGGGCAAGGCTTCGGCAGAACTTTATCGGAATGCGGAAGCCGTCGAATATTTTACAAACGCACTTGCCTTGACCGATTACGATGACCTCGAAACTCAGTTCGAACTGTTGGCGGAGCGTGTCGAGTTGTACTCGCGGATGGGTGAACGCAAACTGCAATCGAATGACCTGGATGCCATGGAGCAAAGAGCAGATCAGTTAAAAGACACAGACCGCCTTGCAAGGGTTATGATGTTCCGATCAGCGTATTCCCATTATGTTGGGAATTACCAAGAATCAATCGAATACGCAGCCAAGGCTGAAACTATCGCTGAAACTCTGGCGGATTCAGAACAGGCACTTTACACACAGGTTGTGTTGTGCACATCCCTGCTTCGGCTTGGTCGCTTGGATGAGGCGATGCGACGTTCTCAGGACGCATTGAAGCGGACGAGGGCCGTTGGAAATCGAAGGGTGGAGGCGGATATTCTGAATGTAATGGTCTTGGTTGCACTGGAACAAAAGGATGCATCCCCTGCAAAAAAATACCTGTTTGATGCCATGCAGATCGCCGATGATCTAAATAATCCCACCTTAAAGGCCAAGGCGCTGACCCATCTGGCCATGATCGAGGGTTCCCTTAATGGAAATTATGCTCTTGCCCGTGAGTATTATGAACGCTCATATAATATAGATCAAGAGATAGGCGATAGGGCCGGGGTAACCGGTTCGCTGAATAATTTGGGGTTTGCGGCGGGAATGCAGGGTGATTTTTCTGCTGCGCGTTCGTATTATGAGCGTGCTCTGTCAAATGCCCGTGAAACGGGCAGTCCGTACAACATGATCTACACATACGTCAATTTAAGCGCACTCGCAGGCATTCTTAACGACGCGCCAACTGCATTGCAAAATGCCCAACAAGCAGCTGAAATGGCTCAAAAAACGTCCGACCCATCGGGTGAA
>DATHRQ010000382.1:0-2721 GCA_035465095.1 Anaerolineales bacterium
ATCAAAGACCTTGTTGAAATGACTGTCAAAATGACGGGCTTCGAAGGTAAGCTGGTCTGGCAGACGGATAAACCCAACGGACAGCCCCGCCGCGGACTCGACGTCAGCCGCGCAAAGGAATATTTCGGCTGGAGCGCACAGGTTCCCTTCGAGGAAGGGATGCGCCGCACGATCGAATGGTTCAGGGCCAATCGGGAACTGATAGAGAATAGAGAAAAAACGGCTAGTCACTAGTCATCCAGTCTCAAATTATTTTATGACCGAAATTACAAAGCACGAACCTGCAACCATCTACATCAAACCATCCACAGGCCTTGCCGCACTTAATCTACGGGACCTATGGCTGTATCGCGAATTGATCTATTTCATGATCTGGCGCGATGTAAAAGTCCGCTACAAACAGACGATGCTCGGCGCAGCCTGGGCCATCATTCAACCCGTGATGACGATGCTGGTCTTTACCTTCCTGTTCGGGGGGATTGCCAAGCTGCCAACGGATAACGACATCCCCTACCCGATCTTTTCCTATACTGCGCTTCTTCCCTGGGGGCTGTTTGTTACCGCGTTGAATCAGGCTTCCCGCTCGCTGACAGCGAATCAAAACATGGTCACGAAGATCTACTTTCCGCGTTTGGTGCTGCCGTTGGCATCCATCCTTTCGGGGCTGGTGGATTTCGTCATTGCATTCGTGATCCTGATCGGTCTGATGGTCTATTACGGTGTGACACCCTCCATCAATGCGCTTTGGGCATTGCCTTTATTTTTGTTGTTGGCCATCATTACGGCCTTGGGCGTGGCGTTGTGGCTTTCCGCGATCAACGTGCAATACCGTGACGTGAACTATGCGCTTCCCTTCATGACCCAGTTCTGGCTCTTCATTACTCCGGTTGCCTATTCATCCAATCTGATCTCGGAGAAATGGCAGTTGCTCTATTCGCTGAATCCCATGGCTGGTGTGGTCAACGGATTCCGTTGGGCATTGCTCGGCACGGACACAGGTCCCGGCCCCGAGATGGCGGTCTCGGTCATCATCTCCATCCTGATCCTGATCGGCGGGCTGTTCTACTTCCGTAACATGGAAAAAACTTTCGCGGATACTATATAAGCATATGTCATTGCGAGGAGCCCAAAGGGCAACGAAGCAATCTCCTCCTTTGTTTGGGAGATTGCTTCGCAACAAGCCCTCGCAATGACATTTGGAAACCAAATGACAACAGCAATTTCAGTAAACAACCTCAGCAAGCAATATAAGATCGGTGCGGCGCAACAGAAGTTCCAATACAACATGTTCCGCGATGTGATCGTGGATACATTCATGACGCCCGTGCGTCTCTATCAAGCCCTGCGCGGAAAAGGCATGCGCGGTACCACCAGCACATCCACCATTTGGGCATTGGACGATGTCTCATTTGATCTTGAAGAAGGCAAAGTGCTTGGCATCGTCGGGCGCAACGGCGCGGGCAAAAGCACGCTGCTCAAAATCCTCTCGCGCGTAACCGAACCCACCAAAGGGACAGTCTCCGTGCGCGGACGTGTCGGCTCCCTGCTCGAAGTGGGAACGGGGTTTCACCCGGAGCTTTCAGGTCGGGAAAACATTTATATGAACGGCGCCATCCTTGGGATGAAACGCGCTGAGATCGACAAAAATTTCGATGAGATCGTGGATTTCTCCGAAATCGGCAAGTTCATCGATACACCCGTCAAACGATATTCATCAGGCATGTACCTGCGTCTCGCTTTCGCAGTCGCTGCGCATCTTGAGCCTGAGATACTCGTAGTTGATGAGGTCTTGGCGGTGGGTGATGCAGAATTCCAGCGCAAGTGTCTCGGCAAAATGAACGACGTGGCGCAACAGGGACGCACTGTCCTCTTTGTGAGCCATAACATGTCTGCCATTTTACGCCTCACAGAGGAGGCGATTGTCCTGAATCAGGGAAAACTCCTCAAGCGTGCCCCCACGCCTGAAGCCGTTGATTTTTATCTGTCGTCGGGGCAGGCGGAATCGGGTGAACGCATTTGGAGGGCAGATGATATCCCAGCGACGAGTGCGCCCTTTAGACCCGTATCAGTTCGTATTAAAGATGGAAGCGGGAACGTGGTCCAGACTATCCGCTCCACAGAACCTCTCGCCGTCGAAATGGAATATCAACTTGATGCACCTGTCACGGGCTTGCGCGTGGGCATCTATATCAGCACCATGCGCGGTGAATATATTTTCACTGCGTTCGATACCGACGATGCCAAACAATATGAACAATTCGGCTCGCGGCAGGCAGGACGTTACATCAGCCGCTGCACCATCCCTGCGGATTTTTTCAATGAAGGGCGTTATTCGCTGGGCGTGAACGCCAGTTCGTTCGGCGTGAAACGCTACTTTATGGATGAGAACGCTCTCTCGTTCAACGTTGATATTTCAGGTGCGCCCGGCACACAATGGCCCGAGCTTCGTCAGGGACCCATCCGCCCGCGCTTCGATTGGAAGATCGAAAAGGTTGATTAATTGTGGCTCTTTCACTGAAAAACATTCTTGGTGAAATTCCATTCACGGTAGACCTTTACGATTCGATTCGTAAACGCCGGCCGAACACACGTTACAACCTCGAGCAGCTTGCCAAACATTTGCCGTCCGCCGTTGAACAGGCGCGTGCGTTCGTTGAGAAAGCCGAACCCGGCAAAAAACTTTTGCTTTTCGCCACGCTCCATTATTGGGTCGAACAGGCT
>DATHRQ010000383.1:0-3751 GCA_035465095.1 Anaerolineales bacterium
CTCAGTGACCTGCGGCATTGAGGGTCACCTCGAAGCCGGCATGAATGCCTTGCTGACTGTGGTCGCCGCTGAATAGTCAAGAAAAAATGCTTAACAAAACTTCCGTAGCCTTTGAGGTTGCGGAAGTTTTGTTTACAATGGAGGCATGAAAAGATCGCTGATCTCCAGTACCAGCAATCCGCTTATCAAGCGTGCGCGCGGATTGCGTCAGAAGAAGACCCGCCGTGAGAGCGGACTGTTCCTTGTGGAGGGCATTCATCATGTGGGACAGGTGGTGGAAGCGGAATGGGAGATAGAATCGGTGCTCTATGCACCGGGGAAATTAACAAGCCGCTTCGCACACGATTTGATCTCGCGGCTCGATTTTCCGCCTCAGCCTGTCACGCCGCAGGTCATGAAATCAATATCTGACAAGGATAATCCGCAGGGCATTCTGGCGGTTGTGCGGCAGCGACAGACGGAAATTTCCGCTGTATCAAATCGGGGCAATTCTCTCGCCCTCGTAGCGCCGCAGGATCCGGGGAATGTCGGCACGATCCTGCGCACCCTCGATGCGGTCGGTGTCGATACTTTGTTTTTGCTGGACGGTGGCGTGGAGTTGTATCATCCCTCCGTTGTGCGGGCCAGTATGGGCGCGCTGTTTTGGAAGACGATTGTCCAGACATCGTTCGACGAGTTTCATCGGTGGGCGCGCAAGAATGGTTATCAATTGATCGGAACGTCGGCACACGGCGAGGTGAAATATCATAAATATACTCCTGACATAGCCTGGGTTTTGGTGTTGGGGAGCGAGCAAAAGGGATTATCCCCCGAGCAATTGAAGGCCTGCGATGTAACCGTATCCCTGCCCATGAAGGGGCGCATCAGTTCGTTGAATTTGTCTGTCGCGGCGGGGGTATTGCTGTATCAGTTTGCAGATAAAAAATAGGGACCCGGTATTATCGGGTCCCTGCATGAGTATCTATCATGCTGCTCGAGCTGGATCAATTTTGAGCGCGGCGTGAAGCGTTAAAGATCGTCGTCGTCATCCCAAAGATCGTCGTCCTCTTCTTCCTCCCAATCGACATCGTCATCTTCTTCTTCATCCCAGCCCTCATCGACATCGTCCGATGGGGTGTAGGTGTTGCAGCCGGTATCCGGGTCGATTTCGACAGCCGCCGCGCTGCAAAAACCATCGTCTATGAAGATACAGTCAATGTAATGACATTTTATTCGTGGCATTCATTCCTCCTGATGGAATTAGGGTTGTCGAACCACTCGAATAACCGATAGGATAAAAATTAGTGTCATAGAAATTTGTGATGCGATGCAGAAGGGACAATATGCTTTGAGAAGCGCAACCTCCACGTATACGAGCCAGAGGGTAAAGAAAAAGCCGATCAGGGAAACCCCGAAGAAGATCATACTGCCGTTGTCCTGGAAGAAGCCGGGTTTGCGCTCGAGCCAGAGTATGCCCAGCAGGGCGGTGTACCCGAATGCGCCAACCACTGCCACAGGAATGCCGTTCACTTCGGAGTATTTGCTGGCATTTACGACAGAGCAATCCTGCGAGCCAACACACATATTATCATTGGATGTGACCTTGTAGATCGTCATGTAGATCGAAACCAGTAGCCCGATAATTGTGAGTGCAACAGTGACCTGCATTAAACGATTGTTCATTTATCCTCAAAGCGGCCAGGCGCTTACCTCTTGGCCGGCAGGCACGGATTTTACACCAGCGGGGATGATTAGTAAAGCATTTGCCTGTACCAGCGACAATAGGTTTCCGGAGCCCTGATGGCCCGTGAGTTTTGCGTACATTTGACCGTCTTTCTCGTGGATGACGGCGCGCAGATAACTCTCGCGTCCATCGGAAAGGATCTCCTCTTCGCATCTCACGCGGACCGTCTGCCTGCTTCCGTCCGACAGGCCGCCCAGCCTCTCGAGCGCATAACGCACAAAGACCTCAAACCCGACGAACGCCGAAACCGGGTTGCCCGGCAGCCCGATAAATGGAATGGATTTGTATTCACCGAACGCCAGCGGTTTGCCCGGCCGCATGTTCACGCGCCAGAAATTCAAACTGCCGTTCGATTCGACCACTTCCTTTACGTAATCGTACGCGCCTACGCTGACACCGGCTGAGGTAAGAATGACGTCCACGTTTTGTTCCACTGCGTTATCCAGTAATTCTGTAACCGATTCGCGCGTGTCTTTTGCGATGCCCAATCTCACCACCTCAGCATTGAATCTTTGCACCAAAGCCGCCAGCATGGGTGAATTCGAATCGCGGATCTTTCCCGATTCGAGTGGCGCACCGATTTCAAGCAGTTCGTCGCCGGAAGAGAATAAAGCGACACGCGGCTGTTTGTAAACTTCGACATCCGCGAAACCCAGCATGGCGAGCATCCCGATCGACTGTGCGTTGAGGCGGACTCCCGATTTTAGAATCACGTCGCCGGCGCGCACATCCATGCCGCGCGGACGGACGTTCTCGTTTGCCTCCACTGCTCTGGAGAGCGTGACGATTTCGGGCGGGGCTGTCCCTGCCGAACGGTCGTTGAAATCAGTATCCTCGACAGGGATGACCGCATCTGCACCGTCTGGCATTTGGGCGCCGGTCATGATGCGGGCGGCCTGGCCCTGGGAAAGAGAAACCGTCGGGGTGGAACCGGCCGGTATGTCAGCGACCACACGCAAAGTCAGCGATGAGGCGGGTGCTGCGTGCGAGGTGTCTTCTGCGCGGAGTGCAAACCCGTCCATGGATGAGTTGCTGAAAGGGGGCAGGTCATCCGCCGCAGTGATGTCCATCGCCAGTACGCGGCCAGCGCTGTTGGTCAGATGTATTTTTTCGGTTGTGACCGGCGTGAAGTGAGCGAGGATTCTTTCGCGAGCCTGGTCAACGCTTAATAATGACATATTAATTTCCCATCGTGTAATTCATGGATTTGGTTAGCCCGGACGTACCCTTTGGGCCTCCAAAACGTTCGGCAGGTTTTCGATGCGGGTCAGGATGCGGCTCAGTTGATCAAGGTTTTTAACGTCGACAACGAGATTCAGGTCGGCCAGGCTGCGGTTGAAATTAACCGAAACATCGGCGATGTTGATGCCTTCGCCGTCCAGCAGCGTGGAGATGTCTCCCATCAGTCCCTGACGGTCGTATGCCTTGACCTTTATGGATATGGGATAGGTGCGTTCGACCTTGCCCCAATCCACCTGGAGGAGGCGTTCCTTGTCTTTTCTGCGCAGGACGTTCGGACAGTCCTGCCTGTGGATGGTTGCACCGCGTCCGCGTGTGATATAGCCGACGATCTGGTCGCCGGGCATCGTCCGGCAGCATTTTGCCATGTGGGATAGCAAGCCTTTCAATCCAACCACTTCCACTGCATCTGTGGAGGTGGTCTCCCTGGCGGGTTCGCCCACCACCAGTACGTCGTCTGTCTCTTTTTCTGTTTCAGATTCAGAAAAACGGCGGATCACACGGCTGATGGATAGATCGCCGCATCCGAGCGCTACAAAGAATTCATCCGAAGTCTTATAGCCCAGCTCACGCGCCATCTCTTCATAGTTGACATCGGAGATGCCGAGCCTTTGCAGTTCGCGCTCGATGGTGGTGCGCCCCTGGACGAGATTTTGTTCCACCTCCTGTTTCTTGAACCAGGTCTTGATCTTGGAGCGGGCGCGCTGCGTTTTGACCAGCCCCAGGTTCGAATTCAACCAATCCCGGCTGGGACCGCCCCGCTTCGCCGTCAGGATTTCAACCTGGTCG
>DATHRQ010000384.1:0-4240 GCA_035465095.1 Anaerolineales bacterium
AATCTGCGCACGGCTGGCAATACCGGCGCGGCCAGTATCTTTATCATGCTCGATGAATATCTCAAAACAAAACCGGCTGCGTCAGGCGACCGCCTCCTGCTGTTTGTTCCAGAGTCGGGTCAATTCAATTTCGTCCTCATCAGCCTGACAGTGGTTTGAGGCGGACGCCCATGAAGATCGCCGTTATCGGCGCGGGCAGCAGCGGACTGGTCACGCTTAAGTATCTTCTCGACCTCCATCCAGCGGTGGATATCGTCTGCTTCGAAAAGAGTCAGTCGGTGCGCGGCTGCTGGGGGGATCAACGTCCCGATTTTATTTCCACATCCACCAAGTACACCACGCAGTTCTCCTGTTTTCGCAAATGGTCGTCTGAGATAGCACCCGAGCAAAATTTTGACGAGTTCTTTCGCGGCGCAGAATTCGGCGATTACCTCGAAGAGTTTGCTGCGCACTTCAACCTGAAAGAGTGTATTCGTTTCGGCGTCGAATTGCGGCATCTTCAATACCGTGAAGCCAAATGGAATCTTCTACTCCTAGAAGACGGGAAAGAGGAACTGCATATTTTCGATGCCGTATTTTTATGCACAGGGTTGGTGAATAAAAAAGTGCCTTTTGGTTCCACTGCAATTCCAATTGCAGAGAATCCCGAAACCGTTCGCAATGCTACAATCGTTGTGGTTGGCGGGGGGGAATCGGCTGCCGATGCTGCCAACCATCTGGCAAAGCCCGAACACAATAACACCGCCTATCTTTCTCTGCGGTCTGGCATTCGCGTCAGCCCGCGTTATCATCCCATTCGCGGGGTGCCTTCTGATTTTTTGCGCAACCGTCTGCTGCTTTCCTTCGACAAGGGCGCGCGCAATTGGGTCGGCGAACACTTTGTCACCTTTCGAATCCGCTTCAACCGACTGCTCGAACGCTGGTTTCCTCATCGACATACGAACTGCAATCCCAATGAACAAGCCCAGGCGTTGCGGCGCAAATGGGATCTCAAGCTCAAAGCCCGCGTGGACGGCAAACTGTTCAACGTCTTCCACAACAAGAGCGACGATTTTCTGGATGCGGTTGCCGACAGGCGGATAAAGATCATCGGCCCGCCTAAAGATGACAAATGGACCGACTTCTTCGACTTTGACCAACAGACGACGCTCCGCATCGCTCCCGACCTTTTGGCCTGGTCTGCCGGCTACCGCTCTCACCTCCCCGATCTTTCAGGCGGACGAATCCGATTGCAAGACTTTTATCTCGGGTGCGTCCACACCGACCTGCCCAATCTGTTCCTGATCGGGTTTGCGCGACCGATCATCGGCAACATCCCCTCGATCAGTGAAATGCAGGCGCGCTATGCCATCGGCGTGCTGACTGGAAAGTATCTGCTTCCAGAGAATTTGAAAGAAAAACAGACCAAACTGTGGAAATCGCTATGCGCAGAATATCCCACAATCGATACGGAAAACGTCTACCCCGTCGAACAATACCCTTACTGCGATACTCTCGCAAAAGAAATGGGAATTCTGCCAACGTTGGCAAATGTGAAATCGTTGAGAACCTGGCTCAAGATCCTCCTAACCCCCGCCAGCACAACCCACTACGTGGACGAGTATTTCGATCCACAAGCAATTGCTCGCCAGCAAATTTATCCGCCGAGTATTCTGACCGCGCTCTTGATCCTGATGCAGCCACTAGGACTTCTGATTCGAATACTCAAGTACATCAGAAACCCAATGTGACTGTCACCTCTTAACTTTATTTGGGCATATAATGCAGGATATAAGGTCTTAAACAGCATTTTGCTGTAAAGACTCAAATTTAGTGGATTGTCCTACTAATTTCGTAGAGAAAAAGAAGTGGATATGAAAACCAAACTTGGTCTTACATTGTGTCTGATTTTAACTTTTTTGACCGCCTGCCAGTCTATAACTCCTGCACCTGACACATCAACCACAGCCTCAATTCCAACGTCTAAAGATATAATAGCTTCATTCGTTATGGACGCGAGTGATGGAATGGATGACATGTCAGCCTGTCTCGCTTCCAAAGATATGTATCGATTTGTCTTATATCAAGACGGTCGCCTGATCAAGTTTGATGGGTTTCAATATATGGAGACAAAAGTCAGCCAGGCAGAAATCGAAAACTTTCTATCGGACATTGAGGCGACAGGTTTTTTATCTTTAACGGGAGACGGAGATCAATACATAGAGAACGCACCCACACCATCCTTCAATGACGCCTGGGGTGGTTCGATCGCAGTGAATGAAACGAAGATTAGAGTGACACCAGGTCAATCGGATAACCTGGTTGAATCTGTGACAAAGACTCTGGAGATCATGGAGAATTATAGCCCGGTCAATGTACAACCCTATGCTCCTGAAAATATACGCCTGTGGGTTTTCCTGGAGGAAAGCATAAGTCTTGGGCTCGCCAACCCCACCCCTGAGCCTCCTCTTTTGAATTGGTCAGTAGATGAAATTAAACTAAATGACTTGCTCACCGATACCGCAACATCCAAGCCCAACATCATCTCCGGCGAGACTTTATCCTTTGTAATGCAACAAGTCGAACACATCCCTGTAGTCCGCCGAGTGGTGCAGAACAGCCAAAATTATCTAGTTATGGTTTGCCCGAATTTTTCTCAGTGATATATGAAAAGCATCCAAGATAGAGTGTAGCCGTCCTCGCTGCGCGGTTTTGTGCGTAAGAGGCAGCCACTGGATCTTCTGATTCGAATACTCAAGCACACCAGAAACTCAAGGTGACTGTTACCTATTCCTTTAATAGGCGCTTATAATGCAAGATATAAAGTCCTAGATTTATTCTACAGCAAAGGATCATTATGAATCCTGAAGACGAAAAATCAGTAGTGTAGGATTGTTTCTGTAAATTCTAATAAAGAGTAGGTCACATGTTATCCTTGCGGTTAGCATACCAAAAAGGACTAGCATATGACCTACCGCAATGATTTTACTCTACCTGCCGAACTACTGGAGCAGGTGCAAGAACAAGGACTGGAAGTTCTGCCGGAACTGATGCGGATCGTGCTCAACGCAGCCATGCAGGCCGAACGCAGCGAGCATTTACAGGCAGCACCTTATCAACACAGCGAAGATCGACGCGGCTACGCCAACGGTTACAAGCCCAAGACGCTGCGCACCCGCGTGGGAGACATCACTTTTGCAGTTCCCCAAGTGCGGGAAGGCGGGTTCTACCCGCAAGCCCTGGAAAAGGGCCTGCGCAGTGAGCGAGCCTTGACCCTGGCGCTGGCCGAGATGTACGTGCAGGGTGTCTCGACCCGCAAGGTCAAAGCCATCACCGAACAGCTGTGCGGCGTCAGCATCTCGTCTTCCACGGTCAGTCAGGCGGCTTCCCAGTTGGACAGCGAACTGGAGAAGTGGCGTGAACGACCGCTGGGTGAATATCCGTTTCTGTACCTGGATGCCTATTACGAGCAGGTTCGCGAAGATGGACAGGTGCGCAATTTGGCGGTTTTGGTTGCCGTTGGCGTCAATTCGGCTGGCAAACGCGAGATCCTGGGCGTTTCTGTGTCCCTGAGCGAGCATGAAGTCCACTGGCGCACCTTTCTGGAGAGCCTGAAACAGCGTGGTCTGGGCGGAGTACAGCTGGTAACCAGCGACGACCATGCCGGACTGCGTGCCGCGCGTGTGGCGGTCTTTGGTGGTATTCCCTGGCAACGCTGCCAGTTCCACCTGCAGCAAAATGCGCAAGCCTATGTGCCGCACAAGCACATGCAGGCCGAAGTGGCAGCAGACATTCGCATGGTTTTCGATGCGCCCGACCGGACAACCGCCGATGCCTATCTGGCTAAGATCGTTGCCAAGTACGAAAAAAGTGCTTCGCGTTTGTCCGAGTGGCTGGCTGCCAACATTCCCGAAGGACTGACCGTCTTTACTTTTTCAGCCGCTTTTCGCAAGTTGTTGCGCACCACCAATGGTGTCGAACGTTTACATCGCGAAGTCCGCAGGCGAGCTCGTGTGGTCTCGATCTTTCCAAACCCGGCTTCCTGCTTGCGTTTGGTATCCGCGGTTCTGGCTGAGATCAGCGAAGAATGGTTGACCGGCAGAACCTATATAACTTTTGAAGGTACAACGTAGTAAATTTTGCGAGGATGCATGTGACTCAATTTACAGAAAAACCCTTGCACAATCGCTGAAGTCACTTGGATCAAGCTTATATGCTTGCTTTGCCCCCAAATGTTTATACAAATCTTTATTTATTTTTG
>DATHRQ010000385.1:0-4718 GCA_035465095.1 Anaerolineales bacterium
TCTTTGCAGAGGCCATCCGCCTTAATTTTCATCATAAGTCGCTCAATGACCTGTTCGTGTTCGGGGATGAGGGGTTGTAGGGACGGATTTGCTGGAAGGACTAAAATTGCGCGCCCGGGCGCTGAAGAATGAAACCTTCGCAGTCTATCTCGCGGCGAGAGATTCCCGTACGCCGTGGTATGCGAAGGTCATTGCGATCTGTACCGTTGCGTATGCACTCAGCCCCATAGACTTGATCCCCGATTTCATTCCCATCCTTGGTTATCTTGATGACATCATCATGGTCCCTGCGGGGATCGCGCTGGCGATTCGGCTGATCCCTGTCGAGGTTTTGGAAGAGGCGCGGGGGAAGGTGGCAGGCTCCGGCGTGGGAGGCAGCGTGGGATACGTCGGCGCGGGATTTATCGCGATGGTGTGGATCGTCGTCCTGATTGGTGTTTTTCGTCTTATACGAATCTTATCCTGAGGCAATATAATATGAGCAGGAGGCTCACATGCTAAAAAAAGCCATGCAAGACGCAATGAACGAACAGATCAATAAAGAGTTGTTCTCGTCGTATCTCTACCTTTCTATGGCAGCCTATTTCGAGAACAAGAACCTGCCCGGCTTCGCAAATTGGATGCGCGTCCAGGCGGATGAGGAACGTGTGCACGCGATGAAGTTCTACGATTTCATCCTTGAACGCGGCGGACGGGTTCTGCTCAAGGCGATCGACGCACCCAAGACCGACTGGAACTCGAACCTTGAGGTGGCTGAAGAAGTGGCCGAGCACGAGGCGATGGTGACCGAATCCATCAACGACCTGTATGAGCTGGCGTTGCAGGAAAAGGATTATCCTGCGCAGGTGCTGCTGCAGTGGTTCGTCACCGAACAGGTGGAGGAGGAGAACAGCGCGGCGCAGATTGTCGCGGACCTCAAACTTGTTGAGGAGCGCGGTACCGCAGTATTGATACTCGACAAACAACTCGGCGAACGTACAGCCGGAACCGAGTAGTTTACAATTGCCCCTGAAAAACATCAGGGGCTTTTATTTGTTGTTCCGTTCTGAGCGGAGTGGTGCCTTAGCGCCACGAAGTCGAAGGATATTATTGCATAACACGTTTCGACTTCGCTCGGTCTCGATATGTCCCGCTTAACACGGGACATATCGACCATCGGCTCCGCTCAGCGAGGAAAGTTGATATGAAAAATTTTCTGATCTACGGTTCATATGGATATACCGGCCAACTCATCGTTGAACGCGCCCTCCAGGAGGGAATGCATCCTCTCCTTGCAGGGCGCGATGAGAGGAAACTGCGCGAGCAGGCGGAAAGATTCGGCCTTGAATACCGCGTATTCTCACTGGATGAAACAGATAAATTGGACTCCGCTTTACTCGAAGTGGATGCGGTACTGCATTGTGCGGGTCCGTTCGTGTTCACGTTCCGGCAGATGGCGGAGGCGTGCCTGCGTACGAAACGTCATTATGTGGATATCAGCGGGGAGATCGAGGGCTTTGAAGAACTGGCAAAAATGAGCGACGAAGCGAAGCAGGCGGGCATCATGCTTATGCCCGGCGGCGGGTTCGATGTGGTGCCGTCTGATTGTCTGGCGGCATATCTTCATCAAAAGTTACCGACAGCGACGCACTTCCGTTTATTCATTCGCGGGATCGGCGGTGGGGTCTCGCGCGGGACGGCGCGCTCCGGCGTCGTGAACATGCACCGTCAGGGACGGATACGCAGGGACGGCGAAATCGTCCAGGTTCAGCCGGCCTGGCAGGTGCTGGAACAGGATTTCGGGCGCGGATCGGTGCCGGTGGTCTCCGTCGGGTGGGGGGATGTGTCCACGGCCTATTACAGCACAGGCGTCCCGAATATCGAGACGTATTTTGCGTTTCCGCTAATTGTGATCGATTTCCTGAGAGTCTCGCGATATATCGGGCCAGTGGTATATTCACGTCCCGTGCGAAATCTGCTAAAGTGGCTAATCGGTTATGTGCTTCCGCCCGGTCCGTCGAAGGAGAGAAACGAAAACGGATTCAGCCTGATGGTCGGGGAGATGCGCGATGAGGATGGCGTCGTCCGTGCAAAACTGCGGACGCCCGAAGGCTATCGCTGCACCGCGCTCACAACGGTCGAGATCATGAAGCGCATCCTTAGCGGGGGGTATAAGACGGGATTTCAAACGCCGTCGCTCGTCCATGGAGCAGACTTTATTATGCAATTCGATGGAGTCGAAAGAGAGGATCTTAAATGAAAAAGACGATCTATTATTTACTGCTTGGTTTAATGATATTGTCTGCGTGTGCCCCGCCTGCGGCTGAAACACCGTCGGAACAAACGATCACTGACCCGCTGGCAGTGGAGGGCGCCGCCTCGATTGAATTGACCAGCAGCGCCTTTGCGCAGGGCCAGGCCATCCCCGCAAAATATACATGCACGGGCGACGCAGACTCTTCTCTCAAGGATATATCCCCGCCGCTTGCATGGGGTGAACCGCCGGCCGGCACGCAATCGTTTGCACTCATCATGGACGATCCCGACGCGCCAAACGGCACATGGGATCATTGGATCCTTTTCAACATCCCGGCTTCCACGCGCAGCCTGCCCGAATCCATGCCCGTCAACGCAGGGTTCCCGGGCGGTACCAACAGTTGGGGCCAAACCGGCTACGGCGGCCCATGCCCGCCGAGCGGCACGCATCGTTACTTCTTCAAACTCTACGCACTCGATGAAATGCTCGCCATCTCGCCCGGCGCCAGCAAGGGCGAACTCGAAAAGGCCATGGTCGGTCACATCCTCGCGCAGGGCGAGTTGATGGGCACCTATACCAAATGACCACCATATCGAATTCGGTCATTCAACGTGCGCTGAAGGACGGCAATCCTGTTATCGAAACGGATCAGGCCGTCTTTATTTGGGAAGGGAAGTCCGCGCCTCACCTGGTGGGCGACTTCAACCACTGGGGCGACAAACGATGGGGCAGCAACTTCATGCGTTTCAAGCGCGTCTCTCCCAAACAGATGCCTGATTCGACCGAACCGATCTGGTCCCTCGCCCTGACATTGCCTCGCGACGCCTACATTGAATATGCATTTTACGATCCGGTTTCCCAATCAAATTTTCTCGATCCATTGAATAAAAAAAGTGTGAATAACGGGGCAGGAGGACGGAACAACTTCTTCTACATGCCGGAGACCATGCCGTCACCTTTTCCCATGCGCCGCGCAGATGTAAAACCCGGTACACTATCCAAACATCGTGTGGAAAGCGGATTGTTGCGCGATGACTATGAACGCAACATCTATCTCTATCGCCCGCCCGTAAAGGAGCCTGTCCCGTTGTTGATCGTCTATGACGGACAGGATTACCTGGACCGCGGAAAACTGGCTGTCATTGTGGACAATCTCATCGATCAGAAACGCATTGCACCCATCGCAATGGCTTTTCTTCCGCACGGTGGACGCTGGCGTAATGTGGAGTATGCCTGTTCCGACGCAACGCTGCACTGGGTCGAACAAATCATTCTGCCGCTGGCGCATGAAAAATTAAACCTGCTGGATATCAAAAAACAGCAGGGCACCTACGGCGTCCTGGGCGCATCAGCGGGTGGATTGATGTCCATGTATACAGGCTTGCGAATGCCAGATATTTTCGGAAAGGTGCTGAGCCAGTCGGGCGTTTCTGCGCTCGATGGACGCGATTTTGCAACAGTCGATCTTGTACGACACAGACATGCGAACCAAATCGAGATCTGGATGGACGTGGGGAAACTTGAATTCCTGCTGGAGGATAACCGCCGTATGTCTGCCTTGCTGGCGGACAACGGCTACCATGTTCACTATCGTGAATACGCGGGCGGGCACAACTACACATCCTGGCGTAACGATGTCTGGCGCGGATTGGAAGAGATGTTTCCGGTCTAGCCCTTGGCAAATACACTATTTGCGTGTTATGCACAATTCCATGAAACGGCGGCATTATCATACACATTGCTGTTTCCTGTTGGATGTATAATTAACTTATATGTCCATCCTTTCTGAAAAACGAATCGTCCTGGGGGTCACAGGCTCCATCGCGGCCTATAAAGCCGTCGATCTTGCGTCCAAGCTTACGCAGGCCGGCGCGCAGGTGGATGTGATCCTCACCAGTTCTGCGGAGAAGTTTGTCGCCCCGCTTACGTTCCAATCCGTTACCGGGCGGCGCGCGTATACCGATCAAGACCTGTGGGGCAATGAGGGGCATGTTTTGCACGTAGGGCTAGGGCACGAAGCCGACCTGATCGTGATCGCACCATGCACGGCCAACACGCTTGCCAAACTGGCACACGGTCAGGCCGATACACTGCTTACGGTCACTGTTCTGGCTTCCAATGCGCCGCTGCTGCTTGCGCCTGCCATGGACGGCGGTATGTACGATCATCCTGCCACGCAGGAAAATCTGGATGCGCTCCGAAAACGCGGCACAACCATCATCGAACCCGCCGAGGGACACCTAGCCTCTGGACTGACCGGTAAGGGCCGTTTGCCGGAAACGCAGGAACTGATCGGTCATATCCGCATCGTTCTCGGACGGGGTGGCTTGCTGGCCGGTAAAAAAGTTTTGGTCACCGCCGGCGGGACTCAGGAACCGCTCGACCCCGTGCGTGTGCTGACCAATCGTTCCTCGGGGAAGCAGGGGTATGCCTTGGCGCAGGCGGCGCTGGATGCCGGCGCGCAGGTCACGTTGATCACAAC
>DATHRQ010000386.1:0-1667 GCA_035465095.1 Anaerolineales bacterium
AAGAAATAGTACAGTAAAATCGGCGGATGATGGAAATCCGTCCGATCAAGGAACATGAAATCCCTGAAGCCAAACACGTCATCTTCACAGTTGCCTATGCGATTTTTGGCGGCGCAGATACATTGGAAGAATCCATTGCAAGGCATTCGGCGCAGGGCAAACTCAGTGAAATGGACGACGTCAGAGCCAGTTACTTCGACCGGGGCGGGACATTTCTCGTCACACTGGACGACGACCGTATCATCGGCACGGGCGCCGTCCGATTTTTGGAGGATGGTGTTTGCGAACTCAAACGGATGTGGCTGCTGACCGAATATCACGGCCAGGGGCTTGGTTATCGCATGATGCAGGAATTACTGGCATTTGCAAAACAGAAAAATTATAGAATAATGCGGCTTGAAACAGATCCTCTTATTCAAACACGAGCTTTCGGGTTTTATAAACGCCTGGGGTTTAATGAAATTCCCAGATACGGCGATGACCCGGACGACGTAGGCATGGAACTGATCCTATAGATAGATTTTCAGCCCATGAAAATCATGGTCAAAACATTTCAAATCAAAGCCCCGCAATTCCTTGCTGTATAATCTGGATATGGTCAGTCTTATCGGTAAAACGCTTGGCAAGGTACGTGTGGAAATGTTCCTCGCAAAGGGAGGCATGGCAGAGGTATACATCGGCAATCACACGTCGCTGCACCGATCGGTTGCCGTCAAATTCCTCAAAGCCGACCTGCAGGACGAACCCGACCTGCGCGATCGTTTTGAACGCGAGGCGCGCGTGATCGCCATGCTGCGTCACCCGAACATCATCCAGATCTTCGATTTTGATTCATACCTGAACCAACCCTATCTCGTAATGGAATATGTGCCCGGCACCTCACTGGGGGCATATCTGCGCGAACTGCACAACAGAGATGAGCGCCTCGATCTGACGATTGTGGACAAACTGCTCGGCAGGATCGCCAACGCGCTGACCTACGCCCACGACAATAACGTCATTCACCGCGACGTCAAGCCGGCCAATATTTTGCTTACGTCACGCTCGACCCCCATCTCGCCAGACACCGCCCTGCCCGGTGACGTGGAGCCGATTCTGACAGATTTCGGCCTGGTCCGCTTTACACAATCGACCACCCAGACCTCCACAGGCTATATCACCGGCACCCCTGCCTATATGAGCCCCGAACAGGCCCGCGGCGAAAAGACCATCGATGCGCGCACCGACGTTTACTCGCTCGGCATCACGGCCTACGAAATGCTGGCCGGGCATGTTCCCTTCGATGCGGATACGGCCATGGGCGTCCTCCACCAGCACATTTATGAACCGCATCCGCCGATCGATGGGATTTCAAAGAGTCTGCAAAGTGTAATCGACCGTGCGCTGGAAAAAGACCCGGACGACCGTTTCCCGACTCCGCTCGAATTTGCTGAGGCCTTTAATAACGCTCTCCTGGGGACGGCAGAGGCAGAGACGTTACTCTTCCCATCCGCGATTTCGCGTTCCATCACGGAGACCCGCCAGAACATACAGGCGATCATGGTCGACAAGAGACCGAGGTATGTGATCCCGGCCGTTATCGGAGGCATTGCCCTGCTTGTTGTCCTGGGCGTGTTGATGTTTTCCCGCCTTTCTTCACCGGCAGCGCCTCCTCCCGACACACCGGA
>DATHRQ010000387.1:0-5371 GCA_035465095.1 Anaerolineales bacterium
TTCAAGTTGTAAGGTCGCACGCTGCAAAGGCAATTGAAAGGCTTTCCCAATAAAGTAAGTATATCCCTCATCGAGGCAAGAAGGTATCGACCCGAAGATGGTCGGGTGAAAAATCGGTTCTGAACTACAATTAGCCTTTCATGGGCGAATACCTTGATCTCTTAAGACGCAATCCAAATTTCCGCTTTTTGTGGTGGGGGAATGTCGTATCCCTTTTAGGCGACTGGTTCAATTTAATTGCCTCCGCTGCGCTGGTCACAGAATTGACGAGTTCAGGCGTGGCGATCAGTTACCTGTTCCTTGTTCGATTTCTGCCGCAATTCCTGTTCAGTCCGCTGGCGGGCGTAATCGCAGACCGCTACGACCGCAGAAATATCATGATCGCTGCCGACCTGCTGCGCGCTGTCACGGTGCTGGGATTCCTGTTCATCCGTTCGTCAGATCAACTCTGGCTGTTCTACCTTCTGATAGCAATCCAATTCATACTCAGCGCCATGTTCGTCCCTGCACGCTCGGCCGCGTTGGCGAATATTGTGGCACAAAAGGACCTGGTCACCGCCAATGCGCTCGATAGCTTCACCTGGAGCAGCATGCTGGCGTTGGGTGCATTCCTGGGCGGAGTCATCGCCTCCCTGTTTG
Source organism: Anaerolineales bacterium (assembly GCA_035465095.1). Lineage (GTDB taxonomy): Bacteria > Chloroflexota > Anaerolineae > Anaerolineales > Villigracilaceae > Defluviilinea. The sequence continues at coordinate 640 of DATHRQ010000387.1, forward strand.
GTAACCAGACCGCCTTTGTGATGGACGCGTTGACCTTTATCCTGTCCGCGTGGCTGGTCAGCCGTATCCTGCTTCCCAAACGTGAACGCGCGGCGACCCTCCAAAGTGGCAGTTGGCTGGAATTCTTCGAAGGGCTGCGATACCTTTGGTTTGTCCCTGTACTGCTGGTAATCAGTCTGGTCAAAGCGGCCGGCTCTTCGGTATATGGCGCGATCAACGTGCTCGAAATTTCGTACGCCAACCAAGTGTACCCCTTATCGAACACCGCCGTGGGAGGATGGCTTTCCATTGAAGACGGCGGCACGGCGACGTTGGGGCTGATCTATGTTGTCAGCGGGCTGGGCACAGGTCTGGGTCCGTTGTTGCTGCGCCGCTGGCTGGGAGATTCGACTAAACGGCTGTTGATCGGAATCTCGATCGGATTCTTCCTAACATCAAGCGGTATCATCATGCTTGGCTTGGTTTCCACGTTATACGCTTTTTTGCTCAGCACCTTTTTAAGAACTGTAGGCACGGGTACTTCATGGGTATTTTCCTCCGCACTCTTGCAAATATTGACACCCGACCGCGTAAGAGGCCGCGTCTTTGCCTTCGAGTTTGCCGCGCTGACATTGACCCAGTCCATTTCCATTTATACGGCGGGATATGTACTGGATGTATTGGGATGGCCGCTTGGCCGGGTCACGCTGGTATTTGGATCTTTCGGGCTGATCGTATTTACGTTTTGGATGGTATTCATCCTTGCCGGCCGAAAAAGTCTGTATAAATACGAGAGCGATCAATCGATGAGGCCGTGACCTTCGTCTGAGTTGCGTCTACAAGTATGGACCTGTTCAGGGCAATCTCCCATTGACAACAAACACATATGGGGTATTCTGTTATAAAATAGGATACATCCGAACGCATCGAACGGATCAGCAGGGAACAAAAGAGGAGATGAAAATGGATAAAAAAACCACATCGCTCGTTCTTTCCGCCATTTTATTACTGGCGCTTTCAGCGTGTAATTTGGGAGGGGGCAGCGACCCAACGGCTGGCGGTGATCCGTCTCTCCTGCTTCCTGCTGTTGCAATGACAGTGCAGGCAGATACGGCCGCCCCCATCACTGCGGTTGGACAGACCATCCAATATACATATGTCATCAGGAATACAGGCGCCGAGCCCATCCCCGGCGTTGTCAATATCATCGGAGCAACGGCCATTTGTCAGCCTGTCAACACCATCGGCAATATGGATGAATTTCTCGATCTGGACGAAACGATCACCTGTGTCTCGAGTCATACAGTCACGCAGGCTGACCTCGATGCCGGTTCCATAACCAGCGTTACAACTGCGGATGTGAACGGCACGCTTTCGAGCCCCGTAACCACCACGGTCAACACCGCTCAGACCAGGGTACTCACGCTGACGAAAACAGCCAGCCCCCAGGTCTACGACCAGGTCGGGCAAACGATCACCTATACCTACGTCATCACGAATATCAGCGCGCTGGATGTTGGCCCGGCACAATTCACAGTGACAGACGTCGCATTTAGCGCCCCCATCAATTGCGGGAATCCGGATACCACCCTCGCGCCAAACGCAACTGTAACCTGCTCCGCCACCTATACCATCACCCAGGCTGACATGAATGTCGACTCCATCTCCACCAGCGCAACCGCCTCGGGCGGCAGCGTGGGACCGTCAGAACCGGCCAGCGCCGTGGTCACCAGGAGCGGACTGATTGAAAATCCTAACAACCTGCCGATCGGCTCGACCATCCAGCACAGGGTGGCTAAGGGCGAATGGCTCTGGCAGATCGCACGCTGCTACGGAGCCGATCCTGGCAAAACGGTTCAGGCCAATACCCAGTTGGCAGACCCCGCCATGATATCACCTGATATGACGGTCACTGTGCCAAATATTGGCACGGTTGGTAACATCTACGGCCCGCCCTGCGTGGGAACCCATATCGTTCAATCCGGCGAAACCTGGGAATCCATTGCGCTGAAATACAACGCCGATCCCCTCGTCCTGCAAATTGTCAACGCATACTCGATGCCGGTTGGAACCGAGATCAAAGTTCCGCTAAACTCTGCCGGTGGTTCGGTCACCCTGCCCATCAAATCGCTGAAACTAAGCACGTCGGCAGATCAATTCACCTATAGTCAACTCGGGCAGGTGATCACGTTCACCTATGTCATCGAAAACAGCGGCAACGCAACACTCGGGCCGGCCCAATTCACCATCACCGACAGCCTGGTCAGTGCCACACCGATCAACTGCGGCGGCGCCGATACCACCCTCACCCCGGGTGCAACGGTCACGTGTACTGCCATATACACCATCACTGAGGCGGATATGAACGCCACCGCGGTCACCAACAATGCGACCGCTTCAGGCGGAGGCGCAACACCGTCACAAGCCGCAAGTGTTACCGTCAACAAGAACATCCCATCAACCTCATCTTTGGCCCTGACCGCCGCTGCCAACCCTCAAACATATAACCAGGCCGGGCAGACGATCAACTTTACATTCGTAATCAGAAACAGTGGCAATACGACACTGGGCCCCGCCCAATTCACGCTCACGGATAGCCGGTTTGGCAGTACAGCAATTAACTGCGGCGCTGCAGATACGACGCTCACACCCGATACAACAGTGACCTGTACAATCCCATATACCACCACACAGGCGGACGTGGATGCAGGTTCGATTGTAATTAATGCAACAGCTTCGGGCGGCGGTGCAGGGCCGGCACAACCGGCGACCGTTACAGTCGATGGAACATAAGATTCAAGTGAGACCCTGATAAAACAGCCAGGGTCTCACATCGAAAACAGCAATAACCTCTATAAGTGCCAAGATCTGCTCTTGTCGCCGTCCCCGGCGGCGATGACGTCGCCTGAAGCTTGCCTGCATAATGGACTTTTGCAAGAGGTCCAAATAGAACGCCGGGATTTTAGCAGCCAGGAATCACGGCGTTCTTATATTTTTAACCCAAGATGGTCCCTTTGAAGAATTGCGCCTGTAACCAAAAGAACGGTGAACTAAGATTAATATTAAAAATGGTTACAAACCACTAATTTAATGGGATAAATTCGCTATAATAATTATCCATCAAACGTTCTTCTCCAAACCCGAAAAGGTAAACCCACTGTGAGGTGGGGGCACAAAGTCATGGGTCCCGCAAGGGCGGGATCGCCAGACAGCCGAAGGTAAATCCTAGCCTTCGGCTGTATTATTTTGGGGAGGAGGAAAGGAGACGACTAACGATAAAGCAGGTAGAAGACCCAAACAATAACCCCATCACTATTCAAATCGATTGAGATATAACAATTAATAAGGAGAGACAACAAATGAAAAAACCATTTTCAAAATTTATGGGACTGGCAACGACGCTGGCATTGATCGCTGCCCTGCTCCCAGCAACGGGTGTGGCTTTAGCTGGAAAAGCTGACCCGCCCACGTTATCCACGCTCGAACCGGGCGGTTTTCTCACCCTTGAGCAGGATCTGACGATAAATGTTGTGTTCGTAGGATATGAGCAGGACGGCGGTTACCAGGATATCGATGAAGCCGCTTTTCTAAGCGAACTTCCCAGCGAATATCGTACAATCAGCCGTTTTCCAGCTTTCTATGGAATAGAATCTTTCCTCGGAGTGGATTTCAACTTCAACTACAACCTGGTCCATGCAGATACCACTTTCGAAGACGCCTTTTTCGGTCATCTGGGCAGCATAGCAGTTCCCCAACCCCTGACCCTTTATCAGGGTTGGTATAACGGAGAAGGCGCCCGTTCACTGGATGTAACAGATAATCATTGGATCGACGCACCTTCTGTCGAACAATGGCTGGCTGATAACACGAACTCCATGCTGGGTGTCGACACCTCCGAGTACACGGTCTTCTTCATCAATTGGTATGAGCGTGATGATTTCATATTCCACGTTTACACCAAAACTGACGAACCAGACCCCGACACCGGATACAACTTTGGTGAACTCCGCGATTCACGCAAGATGATCGCCTGGGGTGGGACCACACCCGACGACGAAGAGAGTGGGCTGGGCTCCCTGCACCGTATCTGGTTCTATGATCTCTCAGCCGGACCCGAAGGCTGGACCGATAACTGGGCTATCGACGATGCTCCAGGCTACACTATGCCGCCCATCTGGGAATACGGCAATTTGAGCGGCTATCGTCCATTCGACGATCTCTCAGGCGACCTGGGCAAGGTAACACGCTATGTGGCAATCGATCTGCTCTTCACCACCTCGCCTCTTTACAAACCCGCCATTTCAGCGCCGTTGATCCCCGAGGATATTGAACTCGATATCAACGTCTATCAGATGGACCCGGCCTCTGACGGCATAGATTACTTCGACACACCGCTGATCGTTGCCGAATTGAACGACCTGCAGCCATTAAACAACTATTCTGCCGAAATGAACAGTCAGGACTTCGACTCGCGTTTCGCCAAAGTCTATGAGTGCTTCTATTGGGACATCTCATGCTTCGGCCAGAGGTTGTTCGGCATTGCCTTCGGCGACCTGTTCCTGTACTTCAACGATCACATCATCAACTTCCTGGAAGGTGACGCGGATTACGAGGTACCGGTCTTTGCCTTCAACGCGACGGATGAACTGTTCACCTGCTGTCTGGGCTTCGCTGACGATGATTGGGCAACCGGCACGCAGAGCTTTGTCTTTGCTTTCGATGCGCCATTCATTCGTGACGCAGGCTATGGATT
>DATHRQ010000388.1:0-8192 GCA_035465095.1 Anaerolineales bacterium
CGGATATGGCCAAAGGCATGGGCGGGGATGCGAGCGCACCGGGGCCGGGCTGGTTGTTCCGGGCGGCACTGGCGAACTGTGATGCCACCATGGCTGCCATCCGTGCCGCGCAGTTGGGGATCGAGTTGACGACACTTGAAGTAACGGTAAGGAGCACCTCGGATGTACGCGGCATGCTGGATATGGATGATTCCATTCCGGCCGGTCCGCTGAAAATGTCGATGACTTTTAAGCTGGGCGCACAGGGCGTATCGGATGAAACGCTGCGCGGCATCGTCGAATGGGTGGAGCATAACTCTCCGGTTGGCGATGTGGTTGGCCGGACCGTGCCCATGGAAGTGACCACAGAAATTGTGCATTCATGAGCGATCATTTGATATCCTCACAGATAGGGTAAATGCCGCGTTGGAAGGCAGTCTGAAATGGCAAAAATATTCATCTCATATTCACGCAAAGATTCAAAAAAAGCCCAAAAATTAATGACTTCTCTCGAGGAGATGGGTCATGATGTCTGGGTCGATTGGGAGTCGATTTTGCCTGCATCTGACTGGCTCGAGCAGATCTATCGCGGCATTGAAGGTGCAGACGCCTTTATATTTCTTGCCAGCCCGCACTCGATAAAGTCTGAGGTGTGCAGCGTCGAGGTTGGGCATGCCGTTTTGAATAACAAGCGTATCGTTCCTGTGGTGCTCACCCAGGTGCAACCCAGGGACGCCAATGAAGAGGTTCGTAAGCGAAATTGGATCTTCCTGCGCCAGGGCGATGATTACGAGAAGGGGCTGGCTAAAATAAATGATGCCATTGAACTTGATTTTGGATGGGTGGAGGAGCACAGCCGCTTGCAAACCCGCGCGCTGGAATGGGATCGAATGAAGGAATCTGCCTTGTTGTTGCGCGGCAGGGAACTGCGGCGGGTGCGTTCCGTGATCGATGGCGCAAGGGAAAAAGAGCCGCTTCCAACTGAACTGCAGGATCATTACGTCAAAAACAGCCTGGCGGCTGAACGCCGCAGGATGACTCTGATAACGTTGACGACGATCGTGCTCCTGCTGATGACCGGACTCTTCTTCTTTGCGCTGTTCCAGCGTAATCTGGCGCAGGAAAATGCGAGTATTGCGCAAATGAACGAGGAAACTGCCAATCAACAAAGGGAATTGGCCGAATCCAACGAACGACTGGCTTTGGAAAATGAGATGGAAGCCAGGCAGCAACGGGAGGTCGCCGAGGAGCAGCGGGCCTTTGCCGAATCCCAAAGATCGATCGCGCAGGCACAAAGGAGTGCGGCGCGGGCACAAATTTATCAGATACAACCCGATGAACTGTATACAAGCACATTGCTCGCCGTCGCGTCCTGGAAGACCTACCCAACCGATGAAGCAGATGAGATCCTGCGCAAGAATATCAGTTTGCTGCCGATCCCTGTTTATCAAATGCACCAGGAGGGAGGCATCAATTCGCTTGAATTTAATGCGGCCCGCGATCTGTTCGTTACCGGTGGAGGTGACGGCAGGGCGTGCGTGTGGAAGGCGTCAGACGGGGAACTGGTCCATTGCTCGATCAGCCCACAGTCTGTGAACGACGCGGTCTTTAGTCCAGACGGAGATTTTTTGGTTACGGGGGATGCGTCGGGCGAGGTGCAGGTCATCCGCACCGAGGATTGGAGCGTGATCCATACCTATACTGCCGGCACAATCGTGTGGGATGTCGACATCAGTAGCGATGGGGAGAACCTGGCTATCACGCGCGAAGACAGCCGGATTACGATCCTCGATCTTGAAACCGGGGATTTGAGATACGATCTCTACGTGACCGGAAAGATCAGAATTGCCTCCTTCAGCCCCAACGGCAGGTATATGGCAGCCGGGTCGAGCGCAGGTGTGGTTACGCTTTGGAATTTGGATACAGGCGGGAGCCCGGTTACGAGCGGCAGGCATCAGGGCCAGGTGCTGGCGCTTGCGTTCAGCCCGAACAGCCGCTATCTTGTGACCGGCGGCGAGGATGGCTACGCGGTGACAGCCCGCACATTGGACGGACGGGAATTATACAAACTCCTGCATGAAGATTCCGTGACCGATATTGCATTCAACCCTGGTACTGGTTCGTGGTTCGCAACGGTGTCGAACGACCGCCGGGTCAGGCTTTGGAATACGACCAACGGTACCGAGCGCATCCGCATGTCTCAGGATAATTTTGTGAAGGCTGTGGATGTCAGCGCCAATGGTCAGTGGCTGGCAACCACGGGTGCGGATCAAACGGTGCGCGTCTGGAACGCATCCACCGGCACGCAGATGTTCCAGATCCCGATCACGGGTGAGGGCACGGTGCTTGGCTTCGGTTTGGATGGGAATTCCCTGGTCGCCGGTGACAGGTCCGGCCAGATCAATGTCTGGGATATTTCCGTCATGCCCGCGCCGGAATATTACCTGCAGTTTAACTCCCAGGTTGGAAGTTTGCAGTTCAGCCCATCGGGAGAATGGCTGGCCGTTTCGGCCGGGACCCGTGTCTGGGTGCTCGACACCGAAGATTTATCCGATCTGACGGAGGCTCCATCCGGTTCGCTCAACGTGGTTGTGGCGGGCAATATCAACAGCCTGGCTTTCAGCCCGGATTCAAACTGGCTGGGCGTTTCAACTGAGGAAGGCTTTGTGCTCGTCTACAACCTTTTAAGCAACGTTCAGCATACCTTTATTTCTTCAGGAGCGGAGCGCGAGATCGCCTTCTCCCCGGATAGTACACAGTTGTTCGTGCTTCAATCGGACGGCAATATCGACGCCTGGAGCCTGGGAACCCGGGAGCAGGTGGTCGCATTTGCCGGCGGATCACTGGATGCCAAGTCCATCGCGGTCGGGTCGACGCAGGTCGCATTGGGTGTGGAAAATGAGATACTGATTTTGAACGAAAGCAGCGAGCGGGTCTATTCGATCGAATCGCCCGGCGACCATACGCTCCTTGCGTTCAATGCGGATGAGACGCTGCTGGCCTCGAGCAACTCTGAGGGCAATATCGAAATATGGGCCTTGGAGGCTGATGCAGCCAGCCTTGTAGGTTCCATTCGCAAGGAGAGCGTACATTCAATGGCGTTTAATCCCACGGGAAACCGCCTGGCCGTTGGGACGACGAATACCGTCTATCTTATCGATATCGCTACGGTCAAAGAGGCGGCCCGAATCCCTCACTCGGGCATAGTTACCGGAATCTCCTACTCGACAGATGGAACCGTTATCGCAACCTCGTCGCTCAAAGCCGTCCAGTTTTGGGATGCGACAAAGATTCAAAGCCTGGGGGCAGATGACCTCGTCGAAACGGCCTGTCAGCGGGTGGCGGAGAATTTTTCCGAATCGCAGTGGAACAATTTATTCGGCGGCGAAGAATACAGGGTGTTGTGTGAAAATCTGCCTGTGCCCTAATGAAGGCCCGAACATTCATATAAATTTAAAAACAGAACAGGTTGACGATTTGCTGGCCAACCTGTTTTTTATGTCAGCAATTGAACTGCCAGACGCTAAACGACGGTCTTTCCATCCTTATAAAACAGATCGCCGTCGACTGTGATCTCAGATTCACTCATGTCACAGAGCATGTCCCAATGAATGCCTGATTCGTTCTTGCTGTTGGTTTCTGGGTAGCCCGCACCAACGGCAAAATGGATCGTGCCGCCCATCTTTTCATCGAAGAGCATATTTTTCGTAAAGCGTTGAATACCATAGTTGGTGCCGATACCCCATTCCCCAAGATAGCGGGCGCCGTCGTCTGTGTTGAGGGTGCTTGTCAGAAGCTCCTGATTCTTGCTGGCTTTTTCCTTTACGACCCTGCCGTTCTCGAACCACAACTCGATGTCCGTGATCTCCTGTCCCTGATAGATGGCGGGATATTTGAACCGCACCCAGCCGTTGACCGAATCCTCCACAGGACCTGTAAATATCTCACCGCTGGGGAAGTTGTGCGTGCCGGCAGATTCGGCGAAGACACGATCCTTGATCGATAAGGTTATGTCCACGTTGGAGCCTTTGAGGACGACCTTATCGCGCCCATCCAGCCACTTGATCAATTTTTGCTGTCTTGCCGCCTCCTCGCGCCATAATGCAACCGGGTCGTCCTCATTGAGCAGCCCCGCGCCGTAGACGAATTCTGTGTACTCCGGCAGTGACATATCGGCTTCCTGCGCCATGGCATTGTTGGGGTAGATGGTCAACGTCCACCTGTAGGAGTTGTCCGCCGCGCGCTGCATGGTTGTTTTCATCAACCCTGATTGTGCTTTTTGACTGCGGGACAGGCGTTTGGGGTCGACGCCGCTCAATTTGCGTGTGTTGTAATCGGTCCAGATGGAAATGCTGGCATCGAATGTCTCCAGTACATTTTTTAAAACCGGCGAAACGTAATCCAATTGTTCGTCGGATGCGTATTTATAGAAGACTTCCTGTGTACCCGGCACCTGGCTAAAGACCAGCGGATGCCCGCCTGCTTTCAGCACTTCTTCATAAACGGTCAGGGTCAGTTCATCTGCATCTGGAGCGGTTTGGATCAGGACCTGTTGTCCCTTTTGGACTTCAACCGAATAATTGACCAATACTTTTGCTAATTTGGTGACGCGTGGATCGGGCATGGAAACTCCTTATTATGAAAAGTTGGCAAGCGACTGTGATTATAACAGCGGCGGCTTCTCAACAAAAACTCCGAGTTCTTCATCCCCATTCAGGGACAGGTGAACTCGGAGTTTGGAGTCTTACACCAACATCCTTACTGGATTTTCCAGAAGCTCTGCCAGTTTTTGCATGAACTGCGCGGCTTACCCTAAAGGGTACAATGTCGGCACCGTTTCTGACTCGATGGTCAACCGAGATTGTGGCTTTCATGCGCCACCGGTTCATGAGACACTATATATTGTTTGCGCAATGAACCCTATGGATGCTGCTCCCATGCAATGGACACATTAAGGACATGTAGGTACGGGAGAATGGCATGTTGAACAAGTTCCTCTTTCTGGGTGGGGGTTGGGGTTACATGTGGTCGGCGATGGCGGGGGTGGAACTGCTGTGGTCGGCGGTGGCGGGGGTGGAACTGCTGTGGTCGGCGGCGGTACGGGTGTGGTTGGCGGTGGACCCGCTGTGGTCGGCGGCGGTACAGGTGTGGTTGGCGGTGGACCTGCCGTGGTCGGCGGCGGTACAAGTGTGGTTGGCGGTGGACCCGCTGTGGTCGGCGGCGGTGTCGCTGAAATGGGTGTCACAGAGGGTGTCTTTGTGATCGGTGATGATTTAGGTGTATTCGTATTGGCTTGGGGAAATGATGGAGGTGATGATGGATCATGGCAGGGCCCACAAGAATTTGGGTGTCCAGCCGGTTTTGATGTTGAACCTGAACCTTGTGGATTCGGTTGATTCGATTGATTTGGTTGATTTGGTTGGTTCGTTGTTGGGGAAGACGCCCATGGCAAACTGTGGCATCTTGCGCAATTTGTGTCGTTAACGGGTCCATTGACGCCATTGTGGTAATCCGTTGGAATGCTAATATTCGCACAATCGGTATCTGCAAAATCTATAAATGTGTCACCGTCATCATCGAGACCGTTCGTGCAATTCTCCTTTCCGAGTAGTACGGGAGAGATAACAGAGGGCTGCTGATAATCCCAGATGGTTAGTTCATCGAAATGGATGTGTGTGCCTCCGCTTTCTATAGTTTGAACGAACACTCCAACTTCCCCGCTTGCATAATCGGGGTCACTGATTTCACCAACCAACACGTTATTAATGTGGAAGGTGAAGGTATCGCCTTTAGTGTCCACACGCAGGGTATTGGTAATTCTAAGACCCTGGATATTTTCGGCAGTGCCTTCGAGCAGAATCGTCAATGCGGTAGGCGAGCTTTTGAGCACATACCACCTATCGGTAACTGGTGATATGACAAAAGCATAATACAAATCTCCGGTCTGACGGAAAGTGAGACCATAACGAAAGTCACCAGGTTGCCATTCAATCTCGGTTAGAACCTTTAAGTCGATGGTGATATCCTCGAAAATCAAGTCACCGGGAGGATTAATGGTTCGTCTGTATTGGGGAATTAACAACTGGACCTGGAGATAATCCGGTTCATGATAACCAGTAAAGTAATTATCATCCCTCGCTTTGGGCCACCCGCTGGCAGGATCTGTGAAATCGTCCCGATACAGCCAGCCGGCTAGAGGCAAACCCCCACTCGGTTTTAGAATCGTTAAATCGTCAAAATGGATATGTATAGCCGGGCTATCTATGGTCTGAGCGAATAAGCCAACCTCACCGTTAGTGTAATCGGGGTCGCTTGCTTCACCAACCAGGTTGTTATTTATATAAAGAGTAAAGGTGTCGCCTGCCAAATCCACACGCAATTCATCCTTTCCTCCTATATCGTGTATATTGGTTTCAGTGCCCTCTACTAGGGTAACCACCGCATCGGGGGAGTATTTGAGCACGTACCACTTTTTGGTAACCGGCGATATGACAAAGGCATAGTATAAGTCTCCTGACCGGCGGAAAGCTATACCATAACGGAAGTCGCCTTCGGTCGCGATCTCGGTTAAAACCTTTAGATTAATTGTTACATCACCATACGTTGGTCGGCCGGGAATAAATACTGGTTCTTTGAAAAAAGGACTTGAAATCTGAATATGAAAATATGTTGATTGGTGATAGCCAATATAGAAATTATCATACTGTTCCTTGGGCCAATTTGTGTCAGGATTTGTAAAATCATCTTGATACAGTACGTTGCTGTCGGATACTGGCTCTGGCAGAGTTGGAAATGGGGAGCTCGTCGGTTTTTTAGTGGATGTAGTTTCAGCTGTCGGTGTCGAAGTTGTAATTTCGCTTGCGTTGCTGGCGCATGCCACCAAAATTAATATAACGAGGCCCGCTGACATGATAAAAAGGGAAAGGTTTATTCTGTTGTTTCTCATAAATCATTTTCCTGTATGTTCAAATGAAAACCATTGATTTATTTTCAGCAGGATGAATAAGGAATGGAAAAAGTATAAGTATTAGCCAGTTGCTCAATTCGCTTTACAAGGTTATGAGGCTGCCCAGAAAGTAAATCTTCAGGAAAGTAGTTATTGTTCTAAACTTCTTGGATATAAATACTATTTTCAGTCATGCTGCCCAATTAGCCCACCATTAGTTTAAAAACAAATATTTTATACTATTTTATCTCATTTTTTATTAATAAGCAATGATTTTGCAACATTCAGATTGAATGTCATGCCTTAATTTCAATTTCGCGATTAAGATTATGTATCTTGGAGTTATAATGTGACATAGTTTTATTTCAAATGAGATGGGAATCTAGGACAGGTGTGTATCTTGTATGCATTATTATTTTTTAGCATATGAACGAATTGAATGATTTCGGAGAATAAAATATGGTTCAAGAAAAACAACGCCGCGCTTTTATCAGCTATTCGCGCGTTAATGAAGAATTTGCCATAAAGCTCACAAAAAAGTTGAGATCGTTGGGTTTTCCGGTCTGGTTTGACCAGTTGGATATTCCTACCGGGGCACGATGGGATGAGGAGGTGGAAAAAGCTTTAAGAGAATGCTCGATCTTTTTGATCATTATGACGCCCGCTTCCATCAATTCTCAGAATGTCAAAGATGAAATCGGATATGCGATTGATCATGGCAAACGAATTTTACCTGTCTTGTTGGAGGAGTGCGAGGTGCCGCTGCGTTTGCGTCGCTTTCAATATGTGGATTTTACAACAATGAATTTTGAGGAGGGCCTTGAAAGCGCCAAGGAACTATTGAGAGGTCTTGTTGATGAAAAGTCAACACCGGTCAATGCAAGGACATCTGCACGAGCGATGCCTACTAATAATAACGAAGCGGAGTCTGTGTCCACAGCGGCGACTCAAAAGAAACCAGTTTTAACAGGACTTGGCATTGGTGTTGTTGTGGCAGTTTTGCTTGCCGTTGCAGGTATTGGATATAGCATACTATCAAAGGGCGGGAATAACAAAAATCCGGCAGCCGAGGTACCGGCCGTCGAAAATCCAGTTTATCAATCGACAACCGTAGAAACTCCTACTGAACACTTTGACATTGGTTCAACAATGAAAGGTGATGATGGCATGACACTGGTATATGTTCATGCAGGTAAATTTAATATGGGCAATGAGTATGGAGAGATCAATGAAATACCGGTCCATGAGGTCGATTTGGAGGCCTTTT
>DATHRQ010000389.1:0-1843 GCA_035465095.1 Anaerolineales bacterium
AGGATGGGGTTGATACAACTCTTCTAGGCGCTCCACTTCCTCCTCAGTCAGCTGAATATCGAGCGCGGCGACGGCCTGATCGAGATGATCCATTTTGCTCGTCCCGATAATGGGCGCAGTTATATACGGCTTATTCAAAATCCACGCCAGCGCGATCTGCGAACCTGAAACACCCCGCTCTTCGGCAATCTCAGCAACACGGTCGGCCACTTCAAAATCCTCATCGCGGAAGTACAAACCCTTAGCAAACGGATCGTTCTTTGCGCGTGCCGTCTCTCCGCTGCCGTCGCGTGTGCGATCGCCTGCAAAGAATCCGCGCGCCATCGGGCTCCAGGGGATGAGGCCCACACCCTGATCGAGACACAGCGGAATCATCTCACGTTCCTCCTCGCGATACACCAGGTTATAGTGATTCTGCATCGACACAAACCGCGTCCAGCCGTGACTTTGGGCGGTGTGCTGCGCCTTGGCGAACTGCCAGGCATACATGGACGAGGCGCCGATATAACGCGCCTTGCCAGCCCTCACGACATCATGCAGCGCCTCCATTGTCTCTTCAATGGGCGTGTCGTAATCCCAGCGATGGATCTGATAGAGGTCAACGTAATCCATTTGCAGGCGCTGCAGAGACCTGTCAATCGAATCCATAATGTGCTTGCGGGATAAGCCGCGATCATTGACGTCATCGCTCATGGGACCATTTACCTTGGTGGCAACGACCACCTCCTCCCGTTTCACATCAAAATGCTTGAGCAGATTGCCAGTTATCCGTTCGCTTTCGCCGAGCGAATACACATCGGCTGTGTCGAAGAAATTTATTCCAGCATCGAGGGCTCGCTTGATGAAAGGCCTAGCCTCCTCTTCTTCAAGCACCCAATCGCGCCACTTCTTGGACCCGTAGGTCATCATGCCCAAACACAGGCGTGAGACTTTCATTCCAGTTTTACCAAGATTGACGTATTGCATATCGTTCTCCTTATAAAAGAAAATACAGCAAGTGGAGTAGAACTGTATTGTACAACATTCAGGTCTTGGGCTTATTTCGACCCTTTTCCGGAAGTGACCACCCCTCTAAAAACGCAGGTGTTTGACCGTCTCGCCTTTGTTGATCAATTCCTTGAGCGAATCGATGCCAATCTGCAGATGCATGTCCAGGTATTTCTGTGTGACCTTCTTGTCGCTTTTTGACGTTTTGACGCCGCTGTGGATCATGGGCTGGTCGGAGACCAGCAGCAGTGCTCCCGTGGGAATCTTGTTATAAAAACCGGTGATGAACAAGGTGGCCGTTTCCATATCGATCGCCATGGCACGCACAGTCCGCAGGTAGGCTTTGAATTTATCGTCATGTTCCCATACGCGGCGGTTGGTCGTGAAAACGGTGCCGGTCCAATAGTCGTGGTCGTGCTTGCGGATCGTGGTCGAGATGGCCTTTTGCAGGTTGAAGGCCGGCAGGGCGGGCACCTCCGGCGGGAAGTAATCGTTGGAGGTCCCCTCACCGCGCAGGGCTGCGATCGGCAGGATCAGATCGCCGAGATTGTTCTTTCGCTTGAGTCCGCCGCATTTACCAAGAAACAGGCATGCCCGTGGCTTGACCGCGCCCAGCAGATCCATGACCGTGGCGGCGTTTGGGCTTCCCATCCCAAAGTTGATCAAGGTAATCCCCTCCGCAGTTACGTTGGGCATCGGCTTCTCGTTCCCGCGGATGGGTACGTTGTACCACTCCGAAAACATATGCAGGTAGTCTTCGAAGTTGACCAGTAGAATGTACTTGCCGAAATCCTTGAGCGGGGTGTCTGTGTAGCGCGGCAGCCAGTTATTGACGATCTCATGCTTTGTTTTCATG
>DATHRQ010000390.1:0-6531 GCA_035465095.1 Anaerolineales bacterium
ACGGCGGCCGGCATCATCGCTGAGGTATTACGCTTGGTTCTGCGCAAGCGTCGGGCACGCAATCTGTTTATCACCGTTGCGGTCGGTTTTGTGGTGGGGGCATTGCCGGCCATCCTTTTTGAACTTTTCGTCTTCGATATATTTGGCATTATCTTTCAGGTGATCTATCTTGTGATCGCCACGCCTGTAGTCTATACGCGACTTTCTGGAATCCAATTGTTCAGATAACAAAAACACTTAAACTGGTGAAGCTATGCTGACCGAACTCCACATTCAAAATTTTGCCATTATCGATAAACTCGACCTACGGTTTGGCCCGGGCCTGATCATTTTGACCGGTGAGACCGGCGCGGGCAAGTCCATTATTCTGGATGCCGTCGTCATGTTGATCGGAGGCAAAGCGGATACGACCTTCGTGCGTACAGATGCAGACACGGCCCTGGTCGAAGGGGTATTCCAGATGAAAGGTCCGGAAAAAGAAGCGGTGCATGAGATTCTGAATCGCGAAGAATTGATGGACGACCCCGATTATGTCGTGTTGAGCCGTGAGATCCGCACGGAGGGCCGCAACGTTGCCCGCGTCAACGGACGGACCGTAAGCGTGGCTCTGCTAAAGGAAATTGGTTCACTCGTTGTCGATATCCACGGGCAATCGGAACATCTGTCGCTACTCAATCCCCGCGCGCATCTGGGACTGCTCGACCGCTATGCCGAAGTTGCCGAACCGCTTGGCGACTACCGTAAAACGTATCACGCGCTGACCGATCTGCGGCACGAATTGAGCGAACTGCGCCAGGCACAGGCTGATTCCGACCGTCGATTGGAGATGCTTACCTTTCAGGTTGAAGAGATCGACGAGGCCCGTTTGAAACCCGATGAAGAGGAGCCTTTGCGCCAGGAGCGTGACCGCCTGGCGAACGCAGAGTCGCTTGCGAATAACGCGCAGGAGGCGCTGGCCCTGCTGGATGAGGGCTCGCCCGATACACCCGCCGCAACGGATTTGGTTGGGCAGGCTGCACAGGCCATCACCGCCTTTGCAAAACTCGATTCGGGCCAAAAGGAATTATCGGAGCAGGCGGAACTCCTGCTGGATACGATGTCTGATGTCATTCACAGTTTGCGCGGGTATTTGGAGGAGATCGAATTCAACCCCGCTCGGCTGGATGAAGTGGAGGAGCGGCTTAACCTTATCCATACACTCAAACGCAAGTATGGGGGTGATGTCCCCGCTGTCATCGCGTTTGGTGAAGATGCCCGCAAACAACTCGAAACCATCACGGGCGCAGCCGATCGCATCACAGAACTTGAACTCGAAGAAGCGAAGTTATTGACCAAACTTGCCAAACAGGGCAGCGAACTGAGCGACAAACGCAAGTCCGCTTCGAAAGAGCTGGCGAAGGGGATTGAAGCGCAGTTGGACGATCTGAAGATGTCCTCTGCAAAATTCGACGTGGACTTTCAAACCAGGCCCGACCCGAACGGCATACCGCTCGAAAACGGAAATCGCGTCTCTTTTGACCAAAACGGATTCGACAAAGTGGAATTTCTCATCGCCCCCAACCCTGGTGAGGGACTTAAGCCGCTGGTAAAGATCGCCTCTGGCGGTGAAACGTCGCGTTTGATGCTGGGCTTGAAGAACGTGCTTGCAAAGGCAGATGAAGTGCCCTCATTGATCTTCGATGAGATTGACCAGGGCATTGGCGGACGGGTGGGTATGATCGTTGGGGAAAAACTCTGGAACCTTTCGCGCACACATCAGGTCTTCTGCGTGACGCATCTCCCACAGTTGGCGGTCTTCGGCGACGAGCATCATCAGGTGCAGAAGTTGATCAAGAGCGAGCGTACCCTGACGCGCGTTGAACTTTTGAAGGACGATTCGCGTCTACTTGAGCTCTCACAGATGCTCGGAGAGGTGGGAGAAAGTACGCTCCGCTCCGCGCATGAGTTGTTACAGGTGGCAAGGCAGACGATCAAAGGGAAGTGAATCCGCCTCGTTCTACCCTGACAATTGGTTCTACGCAAAATCAGACCCTGCCGTTCAGCAGGGTCTTCTCTATTTATTTGCTTTTGTCATTTTCAATGGTGGTAGTTTGTTGCCATCTCCCCGCTTTGTCACCTCCACCCAAATGGACTCTGACAATTCATATCCAATAATATGATCGTGCGGTTTCATTTCGAGCCGCAGCGGTCCTTTGAACGGCGCACAGCTCAAAAGATGGAAGGGCGTGCCAGGGACAAGCCCGAGTTCGGCAATGTAGTGCAATTTGTCCATGTCGTGTGTGCGCACGCGGCTGACAACACAATCCGATCCAGACGGTACATCCGAGAGCGGCGCATCGTTTACGATGGGCATCACCCCATCCTTGGAAGGGATCGGCTCTCCATGCGGGCAGCGCGTGGGATGCCCAGCCAGTTCGTCCATGCGGTCTTCAAGTTCATCATTGATTCCGCGTTCGAATGTGTCTGATAATGTGTGGGCGGAGGCCCAGTCATATTTCATCACTTTGACGAGAAACACTTCGGTCAGCCGATGGCGGCGCAGGGAAGGCATGGCGATCTTCTCGCCCGCCTCCGTCAGGCGCACCCCGCGATAGGGTTCGTGAATCAGGTATCCGTTTTTGTTGAGACGCTTGACCATCGTCGAAATGGCTTGTGCAGAGGTGTCCACATGCGAACTTAACAGCGAAAGAGGCACCTGCTCGTTATCCTCCTGCAGGCGGTAGATCTCGGCGGCATAACGCCGCATGGCGGGGCTGACGGTCATATAACTCGTATATCTCCAATTCTATTCAGGTAAAAATTATACTATGCACTCCCCTGAATAAGATAAAATCAATCCTAATTGACGATGCTTTGAAAAGTATTAGAAATGGTGGTTCCTGCTAACAAAACTCTAGTAAAATTCTACGTAAATCTACATTGCCATCTGTGAAATTACGCCTACAATATATCAATCGGAGGTGAGGGCGTTTTGGGCGCCCTTGCTTTGTTTAAAATCATGCGTCATTGCTAGGGCCGCTGGTCGAGTAGTGCGAAGCGCGTATCGAGACCCAGCACGAAGCAATCCCCAAAGTAAACGAGGAGATTGCTTCGCAAAGGACGCCCGCAATGACGGGAGAAAACATGCTCATCAAAAGATTTCAACTTGCCCTGATCCACACCGCAGTCGCGATGACTCTCGTGCCGATCAACAGCACGCTTAACCGCGTAATGATATTTGATATCGGCATTTCCAAGACCCTCTTTACTCTTCTGGCCATTTTCCCATATCTGCTTTCCCCAATTCAAGTTGCCATCGGCTCCTTTTCAGACCGACATCCCATCTTTGGCTATCGCCGTACACCTTATATATTCGCTGGTTTGATCCTTTGTGTGCTGGGTGTTGCGGTCTCTCCGCAGATCGCCCTGCTTATGAGTGAAAACCTGACACTGGGTATTATTGTTGGCGTCTTCGCCTTTGGCATGTGGGGCATGGGCTATAATCTCTCGGCTGTGTCCTACCTCTCCCTTGCTTCTGAAATTTCAGATGAAAGGGGGCGGGGCAAAACCATCGCGACGATGTTCACGGTCATGGTCATTGGTCTGATCGTGACGGGACTCGCCCTCAGCCGCATGGTGCCGACATATATTCCTGAGGTGTTGAACCGTGCGTTTCTGATCGTGGCCGCTTCAGCCCTGACGTTGGGCCTGCTGGGCCTCTTCAAACTTGAATCTCCCTTCAGCAGTTCCTCCTCAACAACCAACTCTGATACTTACACTGTCAAACAAATGGCAGCCGCGATCACGGAAAATCCCGTTGCAAGGATATTCTTTGTCTACTTACTGTTACTGCTCGCCGCCATCCTGGGACAGGATGTCCTGCTCGAACCCTTCGGGGCCCAGGCGTTTGGCATGACCCTTGAACAGACCTCACGTATCGTATCCATTATGAGCAGTTTTACGCTTATCGCATTTATTATCGCTGGTTTTCTTGATGGGCGTATCAAAAAGAAATATGTTGCACAAGTGGGCAATCTCGGTGCGCTGCTCGGATTTATCATCATCGTTATTAGCGGTATGACAGCGAGTCTTATGGTGTTTTATGTTGGCATTACTCTGCTTGGATTTGGCACGGGCCTCTCCACCATCGCGAACCTCTCGCTGATGTTCGATCTGACCGTCCCCGAAAAAGTTGGATTGTATATTGGCGCCTGGGGCTTCTCGAACGGACTCTCGCGTTTGGTCGGTTTGCTGATGGCGGGTGTAGTTGCTGATCTTGCAACAAATCTCACAGGCAATGCCCTAAGCGGATATTTGATCGTATTCGGCTTGGAAGCAACGATGATGTTCATTGCAGCCATCATGCTTTATCGCATCGATGTTGGCGCATTTCAGAAAAAAGCGCATGACCCGGCCTTTGTGGATAAGGTCGCTGTGATCGCGGACTAATAGCTTGCCGCGAAGAACGCAAAGGTAAAACGATTTTTTAGCGACCTTCGCGGACTTAGCGGTTCAAAAGGTTATTTATATGACAGATAAATGGCTTACCCTCAGTAACGCGGCAAAATTGCTCGGCGTACATCCGAGCACGGTCAGGCTTTGGTCTGATAAGGGCGTATTACCCGTCCACAAGACGCAGGGCGGACACCGCCGCTATAAACGCAGGGAAATTCTCCTTTGGGCAGAGTCAAATGCAAAGTCTGGGGAAGAAGCGATCGAGCCGGAAGGCATGATGAACGAGGTCGTGAAGAACGTCCGCATGCAGATATCCGAAGGGCGGCTTCAGGAGGAATCCTGGTACCAAAAATTGGATGATGATGCACGCGCCCAATATCGTATGAGCGCCCGCTCCCTGTTTCAGGGATTGATGACGTACATGACAACCAATGGGAAGGATGCCGCCAGTGAAGCGTATGCCATTGGTTATGAATATGCTTCGCGCGCCAGACGATACAGCCTCAGTTACGTGGATGCGGCCAAGGCTTTCCTGTTCTTCCGAGAGACACTGGTTGCGTCGGTCATCAAGGTATATACCGAAGCGAATGTTCCAACGAAGAAAGCCACCGAGATGTATGCAAGAATGCACACCTTTACCGATGACATTTTGATCAGTTTGCTGGACACCTATCAAACGCTGGAAAATGCCAGTCGATGATGTTTTCTGTGGTCGTAGAGATGAGGAAGCCCGACGAGGCATGATTACAGGGACAGACAGATATGCAATGACTGAAATAACAAAAAGCCGCGGATCTTCTCCGCGGCTTTTTTCTTAAATTCGTTTTCGATTAATCAGCAGATGATGGAATCATATTTGTTGTAACCACTTCGTCTGGCTGCGGTTTGGCTGCGATGCGGAAGCCAATGAACATCATGACCGCAGAGATCAATTCGCCCAGATAAAGGTATTGTCCGTAACCGAGGCGGGTTAATGTACTGGCAAAACCAATCGCAAGCGCGCCCGCTGCGATCAATACATTCGCAACGACACGATTGGGCATTACGCGCTTGCGCCAGAACAAATATGCCGAATAGATCGCGCCGCCCACCAGCGTGATCAAACCGTAAATATTGAAGAATGGGGTTGTAAGTCGGACGGATGTGCCAAGCGGCAAAATCCCTCGAACGGCCGTCACTTCCTCGCCGCGATAGGTGGTGGTCATTGTCTTGGCATCAGCCGGGACGACTTCGCCAGCTTCCAGTGCCTTCGTGCCGTATTGTTCGCTGATCGGTTTGTCGGTTGTGAAAACAGCTGTATCCAGTTTTGGCATGGCCTGCAGCATGAGGTAGGTGGCAAACAGGCTTCCAGCGACAAGAAAAACGGTTATAACATGGCGCCATTTCTTGCGGGCCAGCAGATACAGAGTCCCATGCCCAAGCCATGCGGCATTAAGCGCGGCACCGAACAGATACCACACAAAGAATACCCACTTGTTCCACGCCAGTGCAAGGTAGGCTTCGGCAAAACTTCCAGCACCGAACATGGCAAGTCCTATACCCCAAAATAAAAAGGCTGGGTTACGGCGGACAAAATATCGCTTGAGTACGTCCACTGTAAACCAGGCCATGATGGCTGTCGAAAAGAAGGGGAGGATTAAATTAATTGACATAATGTTTGATCTCCTGTGGTTTTAGAATTGAACAATGCCGAGTATCACACCCGCGGCAAATAGTATTAAGCCGAGCGTGATGATCCCCATTGTGATCAATGAAATGGGAACGATCTTTTCAAAGAAAAGGGAGTCCTTTGGCATATGTGATTTGCTTTTCAAATTGGCTTTGGTTGCCAAGAATCACCTCGCAAAATATATTGACCATATTGTATCAAAATAATCCAAAAGAAAAAGCTGAGTTTGCGCAGTATTTGATTAATTTTTTATAAAGGGGCGGGAAATCTTGCATGACGTATGTCACCTGTTGCGTGTATAATCGTCATAAGCGCTTAAATCTACCCCCCATTCTTGCAACCAGAAGGAAGCTCGAGCTCGAACACGCCACACTGCACGTTCTTGCACGTAAATATCGTGATCAATCCATGGGCGGGCATTCAAACCC